>DASUPA010000340.1:0-15392 GCA_036276335.1 Candidatus Methylomirabilota bacterium
CGGCAGCACGTGGTTCGGCCCCGCCACGTAGTCGCCGACGACCTCGGGCGTGTGCCCGCCCACGAACACCGCCCCGGCGTGGCGCACGCGCGGCAGCAGCGCCGCCGGCACGCTCACCATCAGCTCGAGGTGCTCGGGCGCGAGCCGGTTGGCCAGCTCCACCGCACCCTCCAGGCTCGCCACGACGACCAGCGCGCCGTGGTCGCGGAGCGCCGCGGCCGCGATCTGGCGGCGGGGCAGCTCGGCCAGGCGGGTCTCGAGGGCCGCCTCCACCCGCGGCGGCAGCTCCGCGGCGTCGGTGATCAGCACGGCGCGCGCCATCGGATCGTGCTCCGCCTGCGCGAGCAGGTCCGCGGCGATCCAGCCGGGATCGGCCGCCGCGTCGGCGACCACGACGACCTCGCTCGGTCCGGCCATCATGTCGATCCCGACCTCGCCGAAGACCCGCGTCTTCGCGAGCGCGACGTAGATGTTGCCGGGGCCCACGATCTTGTCGACGCGCCGCACGCTCGTGGTCCCGTACGCGAGGGCGGCCACCGCCTGCGCGCCCCCGAGCCGCCACCCCTCGGTGACCCCGGCCACGTGCGCGGCGGCGAGGACGATCGGGCTCACGCCGCCGTCGGCGGCGGGCGGCGTCGCGAGCACGATGTCGCGGACGCCGGCCACGCGGGCGGGCACGGCCGTCATGAGCACCGTCGAGGGGTACGCCGCCCGCCCGCCGGGAACGTAGAGGCCCACGCGATCGAGCGGCCGGATCTCCTGGCCGAGGCTCGAGCCGTGCTCGTCGGTCATGCGCCACGACTTCGGCATGGCCGCCGCGTGGTAGCGCTCGATGCGCTCGGCCGCGTATTCCAGCGCCGCGCGCGTGCCGCCGTCGAGCGCGGCCGCGGCCGCCGCGAACGCCTCGCGTGGGATCGCCAGCTCGCCCGCCGCCCGCGCCCGGAAGCCGTCGAAGCGGGCCGTGTACTCCAGCAGGGCGTCGTCACCGCGCGCGCGGACGCCGGCCAGGATCTCGTCCACCGCCGCCGCGACCTCCGGGGCCACGCGGGACGGCGGGCGCTCGAGCGCGGCGACGACGGCGTCCACGCCGAGCGCACGCGCGTCGAGGGTCCGGATCGTCACGGCGTGCCCGTCCGCGCGCGCATGTCCTCGATCAGCTGCGTGACCGCCGCGTACTCGGTCTTCATCGACGCGCGGTTCACGATCACGCGCGCGGTCGAACGGGCGATCTCCGCCACCTCCACGAGGCCGTTGGCGCGCAGGGTCTCCCCGGACTGCACGAGATCGACGATGCGCTCGGCGAGCCCGACGAGGGGGGCCAGCTCGATGGAGCCGTCGAGCCGCACGATCTCGACCTGGACGCCGCGGCTCGAGAAGTACTGCTCCGTCAGGCGAGGATACTTGGTGGCGACGCGGACCCAGGACCACTTCGCGGGATCGTCGCGCTCCCACAGCTCGCGCGGCTCGGCCACCACCAGCCGGCAGAAGCCGAAGCCGAGGTCCAGCGGCTCGTACACGTCGGGCTCCTGCTCGAGCAGGATGTCCTTGCCGACGACGCCGAGGTCGGCGGCGCCGTAGGTCACGTACGCCGGCACGTCGGCCGGCTTCAGCAGCAGGATCTCCAGGCCGCAGCCGGGGTCCTTGAAGATGAGCTTGCGCGACTCCGGGTCGATCGCGCTCACGCCGAGATCCCGCAGGAGCTCGACGGCCGGCTCGAGGAGCCGGCCCTTGGGGAGCGCCAGCGTGAGGCCGGTCTTCACGGCAGCCGCTCGATGCGCGCGCCCAGCGCGGCGAGCTTCGTCTCGAGCTTCTCGTAGCCGCGGTCCAGGTGATAGATGCGCGAGACCTGGGTGCGGCCGCGCGCGGCGAGCCCGGCGAGCACGAGGGCCGCCGAGGCGCGCAGGTCGGAGGCCATCACCGGCGCGCCCTGGTACTCGCGCACGCCCCGGATGACGGCGATGGAGCCGTCCGTCTCGATGCGGGCGCCCATCCGCGTCAGCTCGGCCGCGTGCATGAAGCGGTTCTCGAAGATCGTCTCCGTGACGCGCGACTGGCCGTCGGCGAGGCCGAGGAGGGTCATGAGCTGCGCCTGCATGTCGGTCGGGAAGCCGGGGAACGGGCTGGTCGTCACGTCCGCCGCTCGCGGCCGCTCCGGACCGCGGACGCGCACCGACGCGGGGCCGACGTCGAGCGTCGCGCCGCACTCCTCCAGCTTCGCCAGCACGGCCTCGACGTGGTCGGGCACCAGATCGGTGACGAGCACGTCGCCCCGCGTCAGCGCCCCGGCCACGATCAGCGTGCCGGCCTCGATGCGGTCGGGCACCACGTGATGCGTCGCGCCGCCGAGCGCGGGCACGCCCTGGATCTCGATGTGACCCGTCCCCACGCCGTCGAGCTTGGCGCCCATGGCCGTCAGCAGGGCGGCGAGATCGGCGACCTCCGGCTCCCGCGCGGCGTTCTCGATGACCGTGGTCCCGTCGGCGAGCGCCGCGGCCATCATGAGGTTCTCGGTGCCGGTGACCGTCACCAGGTCGGTCGTGATGCGCGCGCCGCGGAGCCGCCGGGCGCGGGCGACGACGTAGCCGTTCTCGATCGCGATCTCGGCGCCCAGCCTGGCCAGCCCCTTGAGGTGCTGGTCGATCGGCCGCACACCGATGGCGCATCCGCCGGGCAGCGCCACGCGCGCCGAGCCGTGGCGCGCGACGAGCGGCCCCAGGACCAGCACGGACGCGCGCATCGTCGAGACGAGCTCGTACGGCGCCACGTCGTTCGTCACCCGCGGCACGCGAACGGTGGCGCGGCGTCCGTCGCGCTCCACCTCGCCGCCGTGCGTCTCCAGCAGCCTCAGCATCGTGCGGACGTCGCCCAGCTCCGGAAGGTTCGGAAGCGTCACGGGCTCCGCGGTCAGGAGCGACGCCGCGAGAGCCGGCAGCGCCGCGTTCTTCGCCGCGCTCACCGAGACCCTGCCCCGAAGCGGAACGCCGCCCTCGATCACCAGACGTGCCGGCATCAGCCACACCTCCCGGCCACGAAGCGCTCGACCCCGGGCAGGTCGCGGCGCGTGGCCACCTGGGTGAAACCCGCAGTCCGCATGAGCGACACCACCTCGGGCGCCTGCGTTCCGCCCGCGGTCTCCACGACCAGCCAGCCCCCGCGCACCATCGCCGACGGCGCCGCGGCCGCGAGGCGCCGGATCTCCGCGAGCCCGTCGGGCCCGCCGTCGACCGCGTCGCGCGGCTCGTACCGCCGCACCTCGGGCGGCAGCGCCGCCAGCGCCGACGCCGGCACGTAGGGCAGGTTGGCGACGACGAGGTCGGCGCACGCGCCGCCGAGCGCGGCCACGAGGTCGCCCACGACGACGGTCACGCGGTCGGCCACCCCGAGGGCGCCCGCGTTGCTCCGGGCGACCGCCGCCGCGGCCGCCGAGCGGTCGACGGCGACGACGCGCGCGGCCGGACGCTCCACGGCGATGGCGCACGCGATGCAGCCGGAGCCGGTGCCGACGTCCACGGCCAGCCGCGGCTGCGGGACGAGCTCCAGCGCCCACTCCACCAGCAGCTCGGTTTCCGGCCGCGGCACGAGGACGTCGGGCGTCAGCCGGAGCCGGAGACCGCGGAACGCCTCCCAGCCGAGGATCTGCTGGAGTGGCTCGCGCGTCGCGCGCCGTCGCACCGCCGCCGCGTAGCGGCGTGCCGTCTCCGCATCGAGAGCGACGTCGAGCCCGAGGGCCAGCGTCGCGCGGCCGACGCCGAGCAGGCCCGCCAGCAGCCACTCGGCATCCGCGCGCGGGGCGTCGACCCCCGCCCGGGCGAGGGTCGCGGTGGCGGCGGCGAGGTCCTCGCGCACGCTCAGCTCTCGACCTTCTGCAACCGCTCCGTCTGCTCGGCCGCGACGAGCGCGTCGATGATCTCGTCCAGGTCGCCCTCGAGGATCCCCGGCAGGCGGTGCAGCGTGAGCCCGATGCGATGGTCGGTGACGCGCCCCTCGCGAAAGTTGTACGTGCGGATCCGCTCGCTGCGCTCGCCCGTGCCCACCTGCGAGCGCCGGTCGGCGGCGAGCGCCGCCTGCTGCTCCTCCTGCGCGCGCTCGAGCAGGCGCGCCTTCAGCACGCGCATGGCCTTCGCCCGGTTCTTGATCTGGGACCGCTCGTCCTGGCAGGTGACCACCAGCCCCGTCGGGATGTGGGTGATGCGCACGGCGGAGTCCGTCGTGTTGACGCCCTGGCCGCCCGGTCCGGACGACCGGTACACGTCCACGCGCAGGTCCTTCTCCTCGACCTTGACGTCCACGTCCTCCGCCTCGGGCAGGACAGCCACCGTCACGGTGGACGTGTGGATGCGGCCGCTCGACTCCGTCACCGGCACGCGCTGCACGCGATGCACGCCGCGCTCGAACTTCAGCCGGCTCCACGCCCCGCGGCCCTGGACGAACAGGATGATGTCCTTGAGGCCGCCGACCCCGGTGGGGCTGGCGTCCATCACCTCGATCCGCCAGCGCTGGGACTCCGCGTACTTCGTGTACATGCGGGCGAGGTCGGCCGCGAACAGCGCCGCCTCGTCTCCACCAGCGCCGGCGCGGATCTCGACGAAGACGTTCCTGTCGTCGTTGGGGTCCTTGGGCAGCACGAGACGCTTGAGCGTCTCCTCGAGCTCCGCCTGCTTGGCCGTCAGCTCGTCGATCTCGGCCTGCGCCAGCTCCTGGAGCTCGCGGTCCCCGCCCTCGGCGAGGATGTGGCGCGCCTCCCCGAGGCGCTTGAGGAGCCCGCGATACTCGTCGAACTTCTCGAGCACCTCCAGGCTGTCGGCGTGCTCCTTCCGCAGACGGGCGTACTCGGCCTGCTGGCTGAAGATGGCGGGATCGGACAGTGCGCGGGCGATGGCGTGCGAGCGCTCTTCGATCTGGCGGAGCTTGTCAAACAGCATCGCGACTCAGCGCCTCCCGGGCGTCACGCCACACGGCGCGTCGGCCGGCGCCGCGGCGAACCCGAGCGGCGGGCGGGCAATCCGGCGCCGGCCGCCGGACCTGCTATTGCGAGGCCGCGGGCTGCCGCTTGTACTTGCGCTGGAAACGCTCGACGCGGCCGGCCGTATCCACGAGCTTCTGCTTCCCCGTGAAGAACGGGTGGCACTTGGAGCACACTTCCACGCGAATCTCGGGTCGGGTCGAGCGGGTGCGGACGACCTCCCCGCACGCGCACGTGATGGTCGTGTCCACGTAATCCGGATGAATGCCCACCTTCACGCCGTTCTCCTCCTCAGGAGCCCCACAATACCAGCGCCCACCCAAAAACGCAAAAACCCCGGCATTTCCACCAGGTTCCAGCCCATCCAGGCTGCGCTATCGGATTTGCCGCGATCGAGCGCGGGCTTTGCCCGCGCAAGCCTCTCGCTGTTGTTCTGGGGGAGGCATCGGAGGGGGCCGTCGGGGCCCCCCTCCGAAGCGAAGCTATCCCATCGAATGCATGGAGGCGAGGAACTCCTTGTTGCTCCGGGTGAGCTTGAGCTTGTCGAGGAGCAGCTCCATCGCTTCCACGGGATTGAGCTGGGAGAGCGCCTTGCGCAGGAGCCAGACCTTCTGCAGCTCGTCCTTCTCGAGGAGGAGCTCCTCCTTGCGCGTGCCCGACTGCTCGATGTTGATCGTCGGGAAGATGCGCTTGTCCATGAGGCGTCGGTCCAGGTGCACCTCCATGTTGCCGGTGCCCTTGAACTCCTCGAAGATCACGTCGTCCATGCGGCTGCCGGTGTCGACCAGCGCCGTCGCGATGATCGTGAGCGAGCCGCCCTCCTCGATGTTGCGCGCCGCCGCGAAGAAGCGCCGTGGGCGCTGGAGCGCGTTGGCGTCGAGGCCGCCCGAGAGCACCTTGCCCGAGGACGGGATGATCGCGTTGTGCGCGCGCGCGAAGCGCGTGATCGAGTCGAGGAGGATGACGACGTCGCGCTTGTGCTCGACCAGCCGCTTGGCCTTCTCGATGACCATGTCGGCCACCTGGACGTGGCGGGCCGGCACCTCGTCGAACGTCGAGGCGATGACCTCGCCGCGCACCGAGCGCTGCATGTCGGTGACCTCCTCGGGCCGCTCGTCGATGAGCAGCACGATGAGGTAGACCTCCGGGTGGTTCTTGGCGATCGCGTTGGCGAGGTTCTGCAGCATGACCGTCTTGCCGGTGCGCGGGGCGGCCACGATCATGCCGCGCTGGCCCTTGCCGATCGGCGAGAGCAGGTCCATCACACGGGTGGTCAGGTTCTCGGGATCGTGCTCGAGGCGGAGCCGCTCCATGGGGTAGAGCGGCGTGAGGTTGTCGAAGAAGATCTTGTCGCGGCCCTGCTCCGGCGTCTCGAAGTTGATCGCCTCGACCTTCAGCAGGGCGAAGTAGCGCTCCGTGTCCTTCGGCGGCCGCACCTGACCCGAGATGGTGTCGCCCGTGCGGAGGTCGAAGCGGCGGATCTGGGACGGCGACACGTAGATGTCGTCGGGACCCGGGAGGTAGTTGTAGTCGGGCGCCCTCAGGAAGCCGAACCCGTCCGGCAGCACTTCGAGCACGCCCTCGGCGTAGATGAGCCCGTCCTTCTCGGCCTGGGCCTGGAGGATCTTGAAGATGAGCTCCTGCTTCCGCAGTCCTCCCATCCCCTGGACGTTGAGATCGCGGGCGATGGCGTTCAGGTCCGAGATGGTCTTTTCCTTCAGCTCGGATAGGTTCATGCCGTTCGCCTGGGACTGGGCTTCCTGCGTCGGGTTCGATTGACCTCGTTCTCGGCGGGCGCTCATCAAGGGGCTCCGGGCGCGGCTATCGAGGGCCGCATGGCGTTAGAGGTTGCGATTTTTCGCAGAGTTTCTACGGGGTTGGAGCGGTACGTCGACTTCATGGTCGCATCGAGGGTGCGTCATTGTCAACGTCTTTCACATCCTGACCTCGATGATCGCGCGCTGCTTGATCTCCTTCAGCCACGCGTCCAGGCGCGCCTCGTACTTCTCGCGGAACAGGATCTCGCGGATCTGCTGCTTGACCCGGACGAGGCCCTCGCCCTCCAGCGAGTCCTTCGACTCGAGCTTGAACAGGTGGTAGCCGAGCGGCGACCGGTACGGCGCGGACACGCCCCCCGGCTCCAGCGTCAGGATCTGGGCCTCGACCTCCTGCGACAGCTCACCGCGCTTGAGCGTCCCGAGGTCGCCGCCGTCGCGGGCGCTGGCATCCTTCGAGTGCTGCCGGGCCAGGTCGGCAAAATCGGCTCCGTCCACCAGCTGGGTCCGGATGAGCTCGGCCCTGATGCGCGCCTGCTCCCAGGCGGCGTCGTCGGCCGCGCCCTCCTCCGGGACGACGAGGATGTGCCGGGCGTGGTACGACAGCCCCGTCTCTAGCCTGGCGCGGTTCTGCTCGAGGTACTGCTCGATCTCCTGGTCGGTGACCGAGACACGCAGCGCCACCTTCCGCCGGATGACCTTCTGCACCCGGAGGCTGTCGCGGAGGCGCTTCTTCACGGCCTCGATGGTGACCCCCTGCTCCTTGAGCAGCCGCTCGAACTCCTCCATCGATTTCGCGCCGTACGTCGTCTTGATCCGCTCGCGCAGCTCCTCGGTCACCTCGGCGTCCTCGACGACGATCTTCTCGCGGTCGGCCTCCTGCAGCTGCAGGCGGTTGTCGATGAGCTTCGGCAGCAGCTGCTTGGCCAGATCGGCGTCCCGCGGCCCGCCCCGCTGGCGAGACTCGTGCCGGTAGGCGACCATCGTCTCCTGCAGCTCGCCGAGGGTGATCGCGTCGTTGTTGACGACCGCGATCACGCGGTCCATGACCGCATCGTCCACCGCCACCGGCCGGACGCGGACGTCCCCCGGCTGGACGACGTCCGGCGACTTCGGCCGGGCGGCGACGGGCGGGCCCGGGGCGGGCGTGGTCGTGCCGATCCACGGCACCCAGCCCGGCACCGCGCAGCCGCCCCCCAGCGCGGCGACGAGTATGAGCGCCCGGAACGGCGGCCTCACGCGCGGCCCAGCTCCGCGAGCGTCTCGAGAATGGAGTCCCGCACCTGGGGCCACTCGCCCCGCGCGACCGCCGCCTCGAGCGTGAACTCCCGCTTGAACCTCAGGCGGCCGCGGCTGGCCTGCACCGCCGCCACCAGCCGGCCCGGATCCACCGGGGTCGACGCCGCGAACGTGATCAGGGCGCGCCCCTCGCCCGCCTCGACCTTCTCGATGCCGAGCGCCCGGGCCGCCACGCGGATGCGGACGATGTCGAGCAGTCGCAGCGCGGGCTCCGGCGGCGGGCCGTAGCGGTCGGCCAGCTCGGCCCGGAGCTCGTCGATCTCGGCATCGCCGACGGCGCCGGCCAGGCGCTTGTAGAAGGCGAGACGCTGGTTGACTTCGGGGACATAGTCCTCGGGGACGAAGCCCTCGACCGCGACGCTGATCACCGGCTCGACGGTCGGGGTCGGCGCTTCGCCGCTCAATTCTCGCACGGCTTCGGCGAGGAGCTTGCTGTAAAGATCGTAGCCGACCGCCGCGATGTGGCCGTGCTGCTGGGCACCGAGGAGGTTGCCCGCCCCGCGGATCTCGAGGTCCCGCAGCGCGAGCTTGAACCCCGAGCCGAGCTCCGTCAGCTCCTGGAGCGCCCGGAGGCGCCGCTGGGCCTGCTCGTCCACGCGGCCGTCCGCCGGCACCAGGAGGTAGGCGAAGGCCTGCTGCCGCTCGCGGCCGACGCGGCCGCGGAGCTGGTAGAGCTGGGCCAGGCCGAAGCGATCCGCGCGGTTCACGATGATCGTATTGGATGCGGGGATGTCGAGGCCGGATTCCACGATGGCGGTGGAGACGAGGATGTCCGCCTGGCCGTCGACGAACTTGACCATGGCCGCCTCGAGCTCGCGCTCCCGCATCTGGCCGTGGGCCACGATGACGCGGGCGTCGGGCACCAGTTCCTGGACGAAGCGCGCCATCGACGGCAGCGACTGCACCCGATTGTGCACGAAGAACACCTGGCCGCCCCGCGCCAGCTCCCGCTCCAGCGCCTCCTTGATCACGGCGCGGCTGAACCGCCGGACGGAGGTCTCGATCGGCAGGCGATCGACGGGCGGCGTCTCGATCACCGACATGTCCCGGACGCCGGAGAGCGCCATGTAGAGGGTGCGCGGGATCGGCGTGGCCGTCAGGGCGAGCACGTCGACGGAGGCGCGCAGCTGCTTCACGCGCTCCTTGTGGGCCACGCCGAACCGGTGCTCCTCGTCCACGATGAGGAGGCCGAGGTTCTTGAAGGCGAGGTCCTTGCCGAGGAGCGCGTGCGTGCCGATGACGACGTCCACGGCGCCGCTGCTAAGCCCCTCCTTGACCGCCTTCCGCTCCTTCGGCGAGCGGTAGCGCGAGAGCAGCTCGACCCTCGCCGGGAACGGACCGAAGCGGTCGGCGAACGTCGACCAGTGCTGCTGGGCCAGCACGGTGGTCGGCACGAGGACGGCCACCTGGGTGCCGTCGGCGACCGCCTTGAAGGCCGCGCGGAGCGCCACCTCGGTCTTGCCGTAGCCCACGTCGCCGGCCACCAGCCGATCCATCGGCCGCGTGCCCTGCATGTCGCGCTTGACGTCCTCGATGGCGCGGAGCTGGTCCGGCGTCTCCTCGAAGCGGAACGCGGCCTCGAACTCCCGCTGCCACGGCGTGTCCCCGGAGAACGCGTGGCCCTCGGCCACCGCGCGCCGCGCGTAGAGCTTCAGGAGCTCCTCGGCCATCTCGCGCAGCGCGGCCCGCACGGAGTCCTTGACCCGCTGCCACGACGCGCCGCCGAGCCTGTCGAGCCGCGCCGCGCCCGCGTCGGCCCCGAGGTACTTCGACACGATGTCCAGCCGGTCCACCGGCACGTAGAGCTGGTTCGCGTCCGCGTACTCGAGGATGAGGAAGTCCGCGTCCTTGTCGCCGACGCGCATCGTGCGGAGGCCGAGATACCGCCCGATCCCGTGGTCCTCGTGCACGACCAGGTCGCCGACGGCGAGGTCCGTGAACGCGGTGAGCGCCGCTCCGCGCTGGTACTTGGGCCGGCGCAGCGTCCGCCGGCGGGCGCCGAAGATCTCGTTCTCGGCCAGCAGCACGAGGCCGACCGGCGGCACCACGAAGCCGGTCGAGACGTCGCCGACGACGATCGCGAGGCCCTCGGGGACCGTCAGCGACTCCGCCACCAGGGTGTCGAGATCGTGATCGTGGAGGATCTCCTGCAGGTGCTCCGCCTGGTGGGCGTCGGCGGCCGCGAGGCGGACGGTGAAGCCCTCGGCACGCCACCGACGGATCGCCTCGACGAGGCGGTCGAACTTGCCGGAGAACGGCTCGACCGACAGCGTGTCGAGCGTGACATCCGCACCCTCGGGCGCCACCAGCGACATCTCGAGCCGGGGGCGTCCGGCGATCATCTCCCCGAGCGGCCGGCGGCCGGGCGCCTCCTCCGAGGTCTCCTCCAGCGCCCTCGGCGTGTCGACGACGACGGGCGCGCCCG
This sequence comes from Candidatus Methylomirabilota bacterium, assembly GCA_036276335.1. GTDB lineage: Bacteria > Methylomirabilota > Methylomirabilia > Rokubacteriales > CSP1-6 > AR12. The sequence goes on from DASUPA010000340.1 coordinate 10,463, forward strand.
CCGGCAGGTACTGCAGCAGGCGCGTCCCGGCCGCGGGGCCGTCCGGGACGGCCACGAGCGGCAGCACGAGCAGCTCGTCCACCGCGCCGGTCGAGCGCTGGGTCGTGGGATCGAAGAGCCGGATCGACTCGACGTCGTCGCCGAAGAGCTCGAGCCGCGCCGGGCTCGGATGGATCGGGGAGAAGACGTCCACGATCCCGCCACGCGCGCTCCATTGCCCCACCTCGACCACGGTGTCGACGCGCTCGTAGCCCGCCTTCTCGAGCGCCTCGAGAAGGAGCTCGCGGTCGAGGCTGTCGCCGACGGCGAGACGGAGCGTGCCGTCCCGGAACTCCGCGGGCGCCGGCAGCGGCGTGTCGAGCGCGGCGGGCGTGGCCACGATCGCCACCGGCTCGCCGGCGGCCAGCCGCCGCACGATCATGGCGCGCTCGGCCTCGGCCTCGCGGTGGTGGCCGCCCTTCCACAGGCGCGGCTCGCGCTCGGGGAACTCGAAGGCCGGCGCCCCGAAGAACTTCAGATCCTGCGTCCAGCGGTGGGCGTCGGCGAGCGAGGCGACCACGATCAGCATGGGGCGCGCCTGCGCCTGGAGGAGCTCGGCCACGAGGAGAGCGCGGGCCGCGCCCGTCAGGCCGGCGAGGCGGAGACAGACCTCTCCCTCGGCGAACCGCTTCGCCAGCTCCTGAAAGGCCTGCCAGTCCTTCAACATCGCGAGCGACTTACGGTATCACGCTCTCCCGGGACGCCTCGCCGTCAGCGCGTTCCCCTCGCCAGGTAGAACGACAGCGTCTCGAGCTCGATCGAGAGGTCGACGTTCTTGAGACGCACGTCGCGCGGCACCTTGATGCGCGCGGGCGCGAAGTTGAGGATCGCCTTGATGCCGGCGGCCACGAGCTGGTCGGCGACCGTCTGGGCCGCGTCCGCGGGCACCGCCACGATGGCGATCTGCACCCCGCGCGCCTTGACCTCGCGGGCCATGTCGCGACTCGGGATGATGGGGACGGAGTCGACCGTGTGCGCCACCTTGGCCGGGTCGTCGTCCACGATGGCGGCGATCTTGAACCCCTGGGCGCCGAAGCCCTTGTAGTGAAAGAGCGCGGAGCCGAGATTGCCGAACCCGACCAGCACGACCGGCCACGCGCGATCGAGCCCGAGGATGCGCTGCAGCTCGTTGCGGAGACCGGCGACGTAGTAGCCGATCCCGCGCACGCCGAACTCGCCGAAGTACGCCAGGTCCTTCCGGACCTGCGCGGAGTTGAGGTTGAAGCGCTCGGCGAGGTCCTGCGACGAGATGGTCTTGACGTGGTCCTCCTCGAGCTGCAGGAGACAGCGCGTGTAGACGGAGAGACGACGGATCGTCATCTCCGGGATCTTCGGCGGCCGGTAACTGCCGCGGGCAGCCATGGTGCCGGCCCGGCGTCCGGAGTGAGCCGGGCGCCGGGCCTGAGGTCGCTCTCCTACCTGATCGGCTGCACGAAGAGCAGGATCATCGCCACGACGAGGACGTAGATGGCGAGCGACTCGATGAGCGCCAGACCGATGATCATCGCCGTCTGGATGCGCGCGGCGGCGCCGGGCTGCCGGGCCATCGCGTCCACCGCCGCCGCCACCGCCCGTCCCTGACCGAGACCGCAGAGTCCCGCCGCGAAGGCCATGGCAAATCCCGCGACCAGGACCGCGAAGGGGCCGAGCCAGCCGCGCGGATCCGCCGCGCCCGCCGTCTGGCCGAACGCCAGACCGGGACCCGCCAGAACTGCCATTGCCGCCAGAATCAGTGAACGTCGCACGCCCGTCCTCCTCTTATACGTGTGGTCTGCTAGTGGTGCCCTGAACCGTGCCCGTGGTCCGACCCGTGCCCGTGGTCGGCCTCCTCGATGGCCCCCGAGATGTACAGCATCGTCAGCATGACGAAGATGAAGGCCTGGAGGAGCGACACGAGGATCTTCAGCGGATACAGGAACCCGACGGTGAACACGATCATCACGAGCCCGCCGAGGCCGCCCACGATCGCGCCGGGGACGCTGCCGGAGAGCGCCCAGCCGATCAGCCCGTGCAGCCCCATCAGGAAGAAGATGATGGCGAGCAGGATGTGACCGCCGACCATGTTGCCGAACAGCCGCAGCGTGAGCGACAGCGGCCGCGCGAGGTGGCTGATGATCTCGATGACGAACATCAGCGGCTTCAGCGCGAGCGGCACCGGCCCCGTGAAGTGCTTGAGGTAGGTGAGCGCGCCCTGCTTGCGGATGCCGATGTAGTGGTACGCGAAGAAGACGACGAGCGCGCACGCGGCCGTCGTGTTGAGGTTCGCCGTCGGGCCCGCGAAGCCCGGGATCAGGGACTCCAGATTCGCGGTGAGGATGAAGAGGCCGAGGGTCGCGATGAGCGGCAGGTAGCGGCGGCCCTCGTGCCCCATGACGTCGTCGATGAGCTGCTGGATCTGCTCGATGACGACCTCCATGAAGTTCTGGGTTCCGCGCGGGACGAGCTGCAGGTTCCGGGAGGCGAGGAACGCCACCAGGGTCAGCACGATCATCACCACCCACGTGTACGTCACGTGGTCCGGGATGCCGGGCAGACGGAAGATCGGCGGATGCTCGATGACGTCCACGGCTCAGCTCTCCTGGCGTGCGGAGCGCAGGCCGTGCGCGACGAGCGCGCAGGGCAGCGCGGTGAGTCCGGCGACGAGGCCGACGGGATGGGCCCAGCCGGCCGCGAGCACGCCCGCGCACGCGGCGGCGAACGCGACGAACCGGAGGCCGGCGCCGACGGACCACACGGCGCGGGCGCCGCCGGCACCGGTGCTCGCGCAGGCGCGCGCCACCAGCCACCGGAAGTTGCCGAGCGCGAGCGCGATGCCCGCCGCGACGCCGAGGGCGCCTGCGGCGCCGCCCAGCCACGCGCCGGCCACCCCGAGCGCCACGCCGAGCGCGCACACGTCGCGCGTCACGCGCCACACCAGCTCACTTGGAGTCATCGAGCTTTCGCTCCGCCGTCCTGACCGACCGAAAGAAGTTCACGAACCCCGCGGCGATTCCGAGGCCGAGGCCGATGAGCGTCAGCCACGGCGTCGTGCCGAGCCAGCGATCCAGGAAGTAGCCGCCGGCCAGACCGATGACGGTCGCCAGCACCATCGCCATTCCGATCGTGGACAGCTCGGCGAGCGCTTTCCAGGTGTCATGCTCCCCGGGAGGCGCCATGTGAAGGAGAACACTAGCACAGGCACCACGGTGGCACAAGCAGCCTCAAGCCGTTGATTTCGCGCGACAAACATCAGCCGAACATGCCGCCCATCCGGGCGCCAGCGACGCGGTTGATGGCCAGCACGCTCACGCCCGCGACGACGATCAGGATGACGCCCAGCGCCGCCGCCTCGTTGGCGCTGCCCGCGATGTAGAAGGCGAAGATCCCGACCGGAATCGTCTCCCATCCGCCGAGGGACAGGAAGAGCACCGCCGAGGCTTCCTGCAGCGAGGTCATGAAGGAGAAGAGCGAGCCGACGAGCACGCCGCGCCAGATCAGCGGGAGCGTCACGTCGCGGAACGAGCGCAGCCCGGTGGCGCCGACGCTGGCGGCCGCCTCCTCCATCGAGCGGTGCACCAGCAGCAGCGAGGCGTAGGAGCCGCGCACGGTGTACGGCAGGCGCCGGACGGCGAGCACGATCGGCAAGATGATCCACAGGCTGGTGAGCCGCACGTCGAGCCCGGGGATCTCGGCGTGGAACGCCCGCACGTAGGCGATGCCGATGGCGGTGCCGGGGATGGCGAGGATCAGGGTGTTGAGCCCGTCCAGCGTGTCGCGCCCGGGCAGCCGCGTCCGCGCCAGGATCCAGGCGATCGGCACGCCGACGACGATGCAGACCACGACGGCGAGGGCGGAGTAGAGCAGGCTGTTCACGATGTACTTCGGGGTCTCCACGATCACGCGCTCGAAGTACATGGTGGTGTACTGCACGGGGAACGGCGTCAGCGACCACCCGCGGCCGACCGACGCGAGGGCCACGCCGAGATAGGGGACGAACGACAGCAGCATCACCGCCGACAGGAAGGCGACGGCCGCCGCCTGGCCCAGCGGCGACAGCCGCCGGCGCGGGACGCGCGAGTACGAGAGCGAGGAGTAGTCCTTGATGGCGACGTACCGGCGCGCGGCCACCAGGAAGACGACGGCGAGGACGACCATCAGCGCCGAGATCACGATGCCCATCCGGAACAGTCGGCGGTCGACGAACTGCACGATGTTGAGGTACGCCTGCGAGGCGAGCAGGTCGTGGACGCCGAGCACCAGCGGCGTGGCGAAGTCCGAGAACGTCCAGATGAAGACCAGCAGCGCGCCCGCCACGTACCCGGGCGTGGTGAGCGGCAGCGTGATCGTGCGCAGCTTGCGCCAGCCCCGCGCCCCCACGCTCTCGGCCGCCTCCTCCAGCGCGGGATCGATCTTGCCCAGCGCGTCGACGACGTTGAGCGCGATCATCGGGAACAGATGGAGCGTCTCGACCAGCAGCACGCCGTGCACGCCGTAGACGAAGTTGATGGGCCGGGCGAGGCCGAACCAGTCCTCCAGCAGCACGTTGATCGTCCCCGCCCGTCCCATGATGAACGTGAATCCCAGCACGCCGACCAGCGGCGGGGAGATGATCGGGATCAGCGTGAGGTACCCGAACAGCCCCCGGCCGGGGAAGTCGTACCGCACGAGCAGGAACGCGATCGCGAAGCCGAGCACCGACGTCGCCGCCACGGTGCCGAGGCCGAGCAGCAGCGAGTTCACGAGCGACCGCCGGTAGAAGTGGTCGCCCGCGAACTCGACGAAGTTGGCGAGGGTCAGCCGGCCTGCCTCGTCGCTGAACGCGTCGTAGAAGATCCGCAGCAGCGGGAAGACGAGGAAGACGCCGAGGAACGCCCAGATGAGGGCGACGCCGAGGGCGGGCAGCGCCGCCGTC
>DASUPA010000341.1:0-3274 GCA_036276335.1 Candidatus Methylomirabilota bacterium
GATGTCATCGCCGTCCCGGAACACGAGCGTCCGGAACCCGTCCCACTTCGGCTCGAACTGCCACCCCTCGCCGCCCGGCAGGGCGGCCGCCGCGCTCGACAGCATGGGAGGGAGCGGAGGCGGGAACGGCAGGCGCATGCCCTATCCCAGGTCGGCGCGCCGCAGCCGCAGCGCGTTGGCGATGACCGACACCGAGCTGAACGTCATCGCCGCGCTCGCGATGATGGGGCTCAGCAAGATGCCGACCACCGGGTACAGCACGCCCGCCGCGATGGGCACGCCGAGCGCGTTGTAGACGAAGGCGAAGAACAGGTTCTCCCGGATGTTCCGCATCGTCGCGCGGCTGAGGAGCCGCGCCCGCACGATGCCGCGGAGATCCCCCTTGACGAGCGTGATGCCCGCGCTCTCGATCGCCACGTCCGTACCGGTTCCCATCGCGACGCCGACGTCGGCCTGGGCCAGCGCCGGTGCGTCGTTCACGCCGTCGCCGGCCATGGCGATCCGCCGCCCCTCGCGCTGCAACGTCTTCACGATCTCGCTCTTGTCCTCCGGCAGCACCTCCGCCTCGACGCGGTCGATGCCGAGCCTGCGCGCGACGGCGTCCGCCGTCCGCCGGCTGTCGCCGGTGACCATCACGATGCGCAGCCCGGCCTCGTGCAGCGCCGCGAGCGCCTCCGGCGTCGAGGCCTTGATCGGGTCGGCGACGGCCACCAGCCCGGCGGCCCGCCCGCCAACCGCAACGAACATGACGGTCTGGCCCTCGCCGCGCAGCGTGTCGGCCGCGCCCCGCAACGCCTCCACGTCGACTTCCAGGTCCTGCATGAGGCGGAGGTTGCCGAGCGCCGCGGGGCGCCCGTCCACCCGGCCGACGATGCCCTTGCCGGTCTCGGATCGGAACTCCTCGGCGGCCGGGGCCGTGATGCCGCGCTCCGACGCGCCGGCCAGGATCGCCGCCGCGAGGGGATGCTCGCTCCCACGCTCCAGGCTCGCGGCGACGCGCAGCACGGACGTCTCCTCGCCGCCGGCCGCCGCCGTCACCGCGGTCAGCCGCGGCTTGCCCTCCGTCAGCGTTCCCGTCTTGTCGACGATCAGCGTGTCGACCGTCTCCATCCGCTCCAGCGCCTCGGCGTTCTTGATCAGGACGCCCGCCAGCGCGCCCCGCCCCGTTCCCACCATGATCGACATCGGCGTCGCCAGGCCGAGCGCGCAGGGGCACGCGATGATCAGCACGGCGACCGCGTTCACGAGGCCGTAGGCGAATCGGGGCTCGGGACCCCAGAGGCTCCAGCCGACGAACGTCAGGATGGCCACCGCGACCACCGCGGGGACGAACCACGCCGACACCTGGTCGGCCAGCCGCTGGATCGGCGCCCGGGTCCGCTGCGCGTCGCTGACCATCTGCACGATCCGCGCGAGCAGGGTCTCGCTGCCGACGCGCTCCGCGCGCATCACGAAGCCCCCGGTGCCGTTCACCGTCCCGCCCGTCACGCGGCTGCCCGACACCTTCTCGACCGGGATCGACTCGCCGGTGACCATCGACTCGTCGACGGCACTGGCGCCGTCCACGACCGTCCCGTCGACCGGGACCCGCTCGCCGGGACGCACCCGCAGCCGGTCGCCGACCTGCACCGCCTCGAGCGGCACGTCCTCCTCGGTGCCGTCGGGCCGGATGCGCCGCGCCGCCGGCGGCGCCAGGTCGAGGAGCGCCCTGATCGCGCTGCTCGTCTGGCTCCGCGCGCGGAGCTCGAGCACCTGGCCCAGGAGCACCAGCACGGTGATGACGGCCGCCGCCTCGAAGTAGAGTCCGATCTCGCCGCCGTGCGTGCGGAACGATTCCGGAAACAGCCCGGGCGCGACGGTCCCGACGACGCTGTAGAGGTACGCCGTCCCGGTCCCGATCGCGATGAGCGTGAACATGTTGAGGCTGCGGTTCACGATCGACGCCCAGCCGCGCACGAAGAACGGCCAGCCGGCCCAGAGCACCACCGGCGTCGCGAGGACGAGCTGGAGCCAGGCCGCCGCGCGCGCCGGAACGAGATGCCGGAGCGGCTCGCCCGGAAGCATGTCGCCCATCACGAACACCAGCAGCGGCAGCGTCAGCACGAGGCCGATCCAGAACCGCCGGGTCATGTCGACGAGCTCGGGATCGGGCCCTTCCTCGGTGCCGACCGTCATCGGTTCCAGCGCCATGCCGCAGATCGGGCAGCTCCCGGGCTCGTCGCGAACGATCTGCGGGTGCATGGGACAGGTCCACTTGGTGCGTGGCCGTCTGGCCGCCGGTGCCACCGGCTCGAGGGCCATTCCGCACCTGGGACAGCTGCCCGGGCCCGGCTGGCGAACCTCGGGATGCATCGGGCAGGTGTAGATGCCGCCGCCACCCGGGGGCGGTGACGCCGCGGCGACGTAACGCCCCGGGTCGGCGACGAACTTCTCCCGACAGCCGGCACTGCAGAACCAGTACGTGGTCCCGTCGTGCTCGGCACTGCCGCCGGACGCCTGACCCGGAACGACGTCCATGCCGCAGACGGGATCCTTCGTTGCGACGGGTGGCGGCACGCCGTCATGGTGCTGGTGATCCGCTCTCATGAGCGCCTCCTTCCCCCGTGCTGACGGACGAGCCGGCTGGCCATTACACGTCGCACATGCGGTGGATCGGTGTGACCCGTCCACGCCGCAATGACGGAAACCGGAGGAGCTGGGATCAGCGAGGCGTGGCGCGGGACTTCATCCGTCGTGAGGGTATCGGGCACCTTCCCGGGGTGTCAAGCAAGCGGGCCCGGAGCTCGGGGCGACGGCCGTGGCGGCATCCTGCTGGCGGCGCGCGTGGACGAGGGGACGCGCAAGCGCCGTGCCACCGACCTTCCTGCTCCGGGGCGCCCGACGCGTCGCCCGGCCGTTTCAGCCCAGCAGGTGCTGCCTCACGACCGGATCGCGGAACCTCCAGATGACGTTGTCGATGAAGTAGTGGTGGATGTTGATGAACAGCATCGCCGCGGTGAAGAAGAAGAAGATGCGCCAGGCGTCGAACGTGCCGAGCCACACGTCGAGCGTGCTCGGGACGAAGTCGAAGGACAGCCAGCCCGCGGCGACCACGGCCGCCACGACCGCCGTCGCCCTGAGCTCCCCGTGCGCGGAGCGGCGCAGCCGGGCGTGCTCGAACTTCCCGGCCACCACGAGGTACTGGAGCGAGTGGAACAGCGGGATCAGGAGGAAGTAGAACTCGTGCTGCCGCACGAACGGCATCCACCAGACGTACATGGCGACGAACGGCACC
>DASUPA010000342.1:0-25869 GCA_036276335.1 Candidatus Methylomirabilota bacterium
GTGCTCGGCGACAAGCGCGAGAGCGGCGTGGAGGGCGCGAGGTGGCTGGCCGCGCCCGAGGAGATCCGCCGCGTGCTGGACGCCCAGCCGATCGACATCGTCATCATCGCGCTGCCGCACGCCGAGTACGCGCGGCTCACCGACATCCTGAGCGCGATCGGCGACGAGCCGGTGGCGATCCACCTCGTGCCGGACATCTTCAGCCTCGCCTCGCTGCGCGGCGGCATCGAGGAGTTCGAGACGCTGCCGATCATCCACCTGCGCGAGTCGCCGCTCTACGGCTGGAATCTCGTGCTGAAGCGGGCGTTCGACGTCGCGCTCGGGACCGGCGCGCTGCTCGTCGCGCTGCCCGTCATGGGTGCCATCGCCGCGATCGTGCGGGCCACGTCGCCGGGGCCGATCCTGTACCGGCAGGAGCGCATGGGGCTCGACGGCCGGCGCTTCCACATGCTGAAGTTCCGGACGATGCTCCCGGACGCCGAGTCCGCCACGGGACCGACATGGGCGGTGCCCGACGATCCGCGCCGCACGGCGGTCGGCCGCTTCCTGCGGCGGTGGAGCCTCGACGAGCTGCCGCAGCTGATCAACGTCCTGCGGGGGGAGATGAGCCTGGTCGGCCCGCGCCCCGAGCGCCCGAGCTTCGTCGAGGAGTTCCGGCGCCGCGTGCCGGGCTACATGCTGCGCCACAAGGTGAAGGCCGGCATCACGGGCTGGGCCCAGATCAACGGGTGGCGCGGGAACACCTCGATCGAGCGCCGGATCGAATACGATCTCTACTACATCGAGCGCTGGTCGCTCGCCTTCGACCTCTCCATCCTCCTGCAGACGCTGTGGCTCGGGTTCAGGAACCGCAACGCCTACTGACCCTCGGCGCGGACCTCGGCGCCACGCTGGCGACCCGGCTCGCCGCCGATCCCCGGCGCGTGATGCTGGTCCTGCTCGTGGCGGGCCTGGCCGCGTCGATCTCGCTCTCCCAGGCGATGCTCGCCGTCGTCGCCGTCTGGCTGCTGCGCGAGCGCCTGCACGACCGCCTCGCCGTCTCCTGGCCGCTGGCGGCGCCGCTCCTGGCCTTCGGCGCGTGGACGCTCGCCACCGCGCTGTGGTCGGCGGCGCCGCTGGAGAGCCTGGGTGCGGCGCGCTCGGTCACCATGCTCGCGACGCTGTGGATCGTGCTCCACGTGCTGGGCGACGCGGCCCGGGCCCGCTGGTTCGCCACCGCGCTGTTCGTCGCGGTGAGCGTGGTGGCCGCGCTCTCGATCGTGCAGGTGGCGACGTGCGGGGGCGAGCGGTTGTACGGGAAAGCGCTGGCGCTGCCGTCCGTGCTCAGCTCGTTCTTCGGGAAGTGCCAGCGCGCGCACGGCTTCTACAGCATCTACATGACCCTGGCGGGCGTGCTGGCGATGGTGCTGAGCCTGACCCTCCCGCGGCTGCTCGACCTGCGCCATCGCGTGGCGTCCATCGCGGGGTGGCTTGCCGGCGCCGTCGCCTTCGCGCTGACGCTCGTGCGCGGCGCGTGGATGGGCTTCGGCGCCGGCGTGCTGGTGCTCGCCTGCACGGTGCGGCGCCGGGGCCTGCTGCTCGCCGGCGTCGGCGTCGCGGCGGCGCTCGTGCTGGCGGTGCCCGGCGTGTGGCAGCGGGCGGCCACGCTCGTGGACGCGCGCGATCCCACCGCGCGCGAGCGGCTCGCCATGCTCTCCGCCGGCCTGGCGCTCGTCGCGGAGCATCCGGTGGCCGGGATCGGCCCGGGGCAGGTCCGCCGGCTCTACCCCGAGTACGCGCCACCCCACGCGGTGCGGCGGCACACGAGCCACCTGCACAACACGCCGGTCCAGATCGCCGTCGAGCGCGGTCTCGTGGGGCTCGCGCTCTGGCTGTGGATCTTCGCCGCCTTCTTCGTCCGGTCGGTGGGGATCTGGCGCCGGCTGCCCGCGGACGCCACGCCGGATCGCGCGCTGGTGGCCGGCTGCGTGGCCGCCATCGCCGCCCTCCTGGTCGGCGGCCTCTTCGAGTACAACTTCGGCGACACGGAGGTGCTCCTGGTGGCCATGAGCGTGATGGCGCTGCCCTTCGTGGTCGAGCGCGACCGCGCGCGGCGCCCGGCGTGACGCGGCCGTCCGCGATCGCGGCCCGGCTGGCCGCGGTGAAGCTCCTCGTCATGGACGTGGACGGCGTGCTGACCGACGGCGGCCTCTACTACACGGAGCGCGGCGACGAGGTGAAGCGCTTCGACGTCCGCGACGGGCAGGGGCTGGTGCTGCTCCGCCAGGCCGGCGTGCTGACGGCCGTGATCACCCGCCGGCGGTCGGAGATCGTGGAGCGGCGGGCCGACGAGCTCGGGATCGTGGAGGTCCACCAGGGCGCGACGGACAAGCGCGCGGTGCTCGAGGCGCTGCTCGCCCGCCGCGGTCTCGCGGCCTCCGACACCGCCTACGTCGGCGACGACGTCGGCGATCTCCCGGCCATGGCGCTCGTCGGCATCCCGATCGCCGTCGCCGACGCCGTCTCCCCGGTGAGGCACGCCGCCGTCTACGTCACGCGCGCGCGCCCCGGCCACGGCGCGATCCGGGAGCTCTGCGACCTGATCCTGAGCGCGAAGCGGGCGCCGTCGGCGACGCGCGCGCGGACGGCGCGCGCCCCGCGCCGCGTCTAGTACGCGAGCGCCGGCTCCGTCGACGTGCGGACGCGGACGAAGTAGTCCTTGAACCGCTCGAGGTCGTCGACGGAGACCATGTCCGAGACGAGGAAGCAGGCCACGTCGCGCTGCCGCCAGACCCAGGTGACGAAGCCGCTGTCCTTCACCAGCGCGGGCCGGTAGCGGTCGATCTGGACTCGGTTCCGGTCGGGGACCTTGAGGCCGTCGGCGGGCAGGGCGACGTAGGTCACCAGGTGCCCGTCGAGGTCGCGGTAGTGCATTGCCACCCCCCGCTGGCGCAGGAGGTACACGGGCTCGGCGCTGACGAATTCCAGCCGGTCGTCGCCGATGAAGACGCTGGTGAGCCCGATGCCGGTCTGCTGCTGGAGCCACGGCAGCGCGGCCGGGTAGACCTGGGACTGGCGGCTGCCCCACATGAGCGCCCGCGAGTGCTCGCTGACGACGGCGCGGACCAGCTGGTCGACGGGGTCCAACGGCTGGAGCCGCGGCAGCACCGGCAGCATGAAGAGCGCCAGCACCATGGCCGTGGCGGCGGCGGCGAGCAGCGGCGACAGCCACGCCGGGCGGCGGGACGACGCCGGCTGATGGGCCTGGACGATGGCCGCCCGCAGCGAGGCGGGGGCCGTGTAGCGCGGCAGCTCGGCGGCGAGCCGGCGCCCCAGCTGCTCGTCCGAGTCGGGCATCGGCGTCATTGGATCGAGGTCCGCGAGGCCGGCCCGGACCGCAGGTGGCCTGATCGAGGCGGGCGTGGCGCCGTCACTTCTCGTAATCCTTCAGGAGGCCGCGCAGCCGCTCCTTGGCGCGGAAGATGCGCGATTTCACCGTGCCCACCGGGCACGCCATGACGCGGGCCACCTCCTCGAGCGGCATGCCTTCGACTTCTGCGAGCAGCAGCACCGTGCGGAACTCCTCGGGCAGGCGGCGCATGGCGCGCTCGAGGTCGGTGTGGGCCTCCATGGCCCTACCTTCGTCCAGCGGCGTGTCGTGGAACATCGGCGTGTCCCAGTCCGGGACGCCGTCCTCGGCGACCGCCGCCTCGCGCTCGCGCAGCCGGTAAAACGTGAGGAACGTGTTCCTCAGGATCTGGAACAACCACGCCCGGAGATGGGTTCCCGGCTGGAATCGATGGGAGAACCGGAAGGCGCGCAGGTAGGTCTCCTGCACGAGGTCCTCCGCCTCCGGCGGATTCCGCGTCAGGTACATCGCGAAGTTGTAGAGCGCGTTGAGGTGCTGCAGGGCGTCCCGCTGGAACTCGGGATCCGCCACCGCCTACTCCTCGAACCACCGGGCGGAGTAGCCGCCCGGCCGGACGGTGTGGTCGTCGGCCAGCGTGTCCAGGAGCTCGCGCACCGTCGCGTAGAGCGTCGGGTGCTCGAGGTCCGGGGCGACGTCGGCGAGCGGACGCAGCACGAACGCGCGCTCGGCGAGCAGCAGGTGCGGCACCTGGAGGTCGTCGGGGCCGCTGATGACCTCCTCGCCATAGAAGAGGATGTCGATGTCGAGCGTGCGGGGCGCGAACCGGCGGGTCTCCGGCGTGCCGGCGGGCCGGACGCGCCCGAGCGCGTCCTCGATCCCGTGCAGGCGGTCGAGCAGGGCCCGCGGCGGCAGCGGCGTGTCGACCGCGACCACGCAGTTCAGGTACCAGCGCTGCTCGCTGCCGGTGCGGCCCGGCTCCTCCTCCCAGGGCTCGGACTCGTAGAGCGGCGACGCGGTGACGAGCTCGACGTCGGCCGCGTCGCGCAGCCGCTGCACGGCGGCGCGCAGGAGGGCCAGCCGGTCGCCGACGTTCGAGCCGAGGCTCAGGTAGACGCGGGTCACGTCATCGGCTCCGCGTGAGCTCGACGGACGGCGTCCCGACCAGGCCCTCGAGCGGCGGGGTCAGCTTGCGCACGCGCACGCGCACCTGCTGCGCGGGGAACTCGCGCAGCAGCGCCTGGGCGATCTGGCCGGCCAGGCGCTCGATGAGGTTCACGCGGCCCTGCGTGCCGACCTCGACGATGCGCCGGGCGACCAGCCCGTAGTCGATGGCGCTGGCGAGCTCGTCGGAGGTGACCGCGGGCGTGAGATCGACGGCCAGCTCGGCGTCGACCGAGAACCACACCCCGACCGTCTGCTCGGCCTTCGAGACGCCGTGATGGCCGTAGAAGCGGACGTCCTCCAGGCGCAGGCGGTCGCCCGTCACAGCTTCACGACGGGGTTCTTCAGCGTCCCGATGCCGTCGATGCGGATCTCCACGCGGTCGCCGGCGGCGAGCGGACCCACGCCGGCCGGGGTGCCGGTCGCGATGACGTCGCCGGGCAGCAGGGTCATGATCTCCGCCACGCGGGCCACCACGTCCTCGACCGAAAACACGAGGTCCTTGGTGGAGCCGGCCTGGCGCACGACGCCGTTGACCCGGGCCTCCACGGTCACCGCGTTGGGCTCGATGTCGGTCGCGATGCACGGCCCCAGCGGGCAGAACGTGTCGAACGCCTTGGCCCGGCTCGGGCCGCGGTCGCGCGCCTGGAGGTCGCGCGCGGTGACGTCGTTCAGGCAGGTGTAGCCGAGCACGTAGTCGCGCACCCGTTCGGCCGGCACGTTGCGGCAGCGCTTCTTCATGACGACGGCCAGCTCCGCCTCGTGCTCGACGCGCGTGCTCTGGGGCGGCAGCACGATCGGGTCGTTGGGCCCGATGATGGCGCTCGGCGGCTTCAGGAAGATGCGCGGCTCGTCCGGGATGGGCGCCCCCATCTCGGCGGCGTGGTCCCGGTAGTTCAGCCCCACCGCGACCACCTTCGAGGGCAGCGCCGGCGCGAGCAGCACCACGTGCTTGACCGGATAGCGGCGGCGCCCGCGCGCGAAGACCGACCACGGCGTGCCCGAGTACTCGACCACGCTCCCGCCCTCCAGGGCCCCGAACCGCGTCTTGCCGTCCGCGCGAAAGCGCACGATGTGCATCAGGCGATCCCGAGCACGTCGTGCATCGAGTAGAGTCCGGGCGGCCGGCCCGCCATCCAGCGCGCGGCGCGCAGGGCGCCGCGCGCGAAGGTGTCGCGGCTGTGCGCCCGGTGGGTGAGCTCGAGACGCTCGCCCAGCGTCCCGAACGACACCGTGTGCTCGCCGACGACGTCCCCCGAGCGCAGCGACATGACGCCGATCTCCTTGCCCGTCCGCTCGCCCGGCAGCCCGTGGCGTCCGTACACCCCGACCTGCTCGAGGTCGCGGCCCAGCGCCTCGGCCACCACCTCCGCCATCCGGACCGCGGTCCCGCTGGGCGCGTCCTTCTTGAAGCGGTGGTGGATCTCGGTGATCTCGACGTCGTAGTCGTCGCCGAGCGCCTTCGCCATGATCGCCAGCACCTTGAAGGCCAGCGTCACCGCGACCGACATGTTCGGCGCCACCAGGATGGCGGCGCGCCGCGCCAGCGCGGCGATCTCCTCGCGCTGCGCGGCGGAGAAGCCGGTGGTGCCGATCACCGCGCGGGCGCCGGCGTCGGCGACCAGGCGGAGATGCTCCAGCGAGGCTTCCGGCACGGAGAACTCGACCAGCAGGCGGTCGCGGGTGAGGGCGGCCCCCGCGTCCGCGCCGATGGGGACGCCGAGCCGGCCGGCGCCCGCCACCTCGCCGGCGTCGCGCCCGAGCATTCGATGCCCGGGCGCCTCGAGGGCGGCGGCCAGGCGGAGGCCGGGGGCCTCGCCGAGGAGGGCGACGATCCGGGTTCCCATGCGGCCAGCCGCTCCGCCGACGACGAGGTCGGTCGTCGGCTCGCCGGCCGGCGAACCTGCGCTCATGACGACGCGCGGGCTACCTGACGAGGCCGTACTGCCGGATGATGCCGCGCAGCACCTCGCGGTTGGCCTCGCTCATGCGGCACATCGGGAGCCGGAACTCCGGCTCCAGCATGCCGGCCATCGCCATCGCTTCCTTGATCGGGATCGGGTTCGTCTCGAGGAAGGCGGCCCGGGCCATCGGGAACAGCCGGTAGTGCAGCTCCCGCGCGCGCTTGATGTCGTTCTCGAGCGCGGCGTGGACCATGTCGGCGGTCTCCCGCGGCAGGATGTTGGCGATGACGGAGATCACGCCGTGGCCGCCGACGGCCATCAGGGGCAGCGTCAGGTTGTCGTCGCCGGACAGGACGGAGAAGCCCGGGCCGCACGCCGCGATGACCTGGGACATCTGGTCCAGCGATCCCGAGGCCTCCTTGACGCCCTTGATGTTCGTCACGTCCTTCACGAGCCGCGACATCGTCGCGGTCTCGATGTTGACCGCGGTGCGGCTCTGGATGTTGTAAACCACGATCGGCAGCGCCACCGACTCGGCCACCGCGCGGAAGTGCCGGTACAGCCCCTCCTGCGTCGGCTTGTTGTAGTAGGGGTTCACCACCAGCGCGCCGTCGGCGCCGGCCTTCTCGGCGTGCCTGGTGAGCTCGATCGCCTCGCTCGTCGAGTTGGAGCCGGTGCCGGCCAGGATCTTCATCCGCTTGCGGGCCGCCTCCACGACGATCTCCACCACGCGCTTGTGCTCGTCGTGGGAGAGGGTGGGCGACTCGCCGGTGGTGCCGCACGGCACCAGGCCGTCGGTCCCGTTGGCCGCGTGCATCTCGACCAGCTCGCGCAGCTTGGCCTCGTCCACCTTGCCGTTCCGGAACGGCGTGACCAGCGCGACGAAGGAACCGGTGAAGATCGGGTTCATGCCATGGTCTCCCCCGCCACCAGGTCCTCGAACGTCTCCCGGCGGCGCACGATCGTGTAGCGGTCGCCGTCGACGAGCACCTCGACGGGCCGCGGTCGCGTGTTGTAATTCGACGCCATGACGAAGCCGTAGGCGCCCGCGCTCATCAGGGCGAGGAGGTCGCCCTCTTCCGGCCGCGGCATCTCGCGGTCCTTGGCGAAGAAGTCGCCCGACTCGCAGATGGGACCCACCACGTCCGCCGTCTCCTTCGCGGCGCCGGCGCGCGCCTGGGCCACCGGCAGGATCTCGTGATACGAGTCGTAGAACGCGGGCCGGATCAGGTCGTTCATCGCGGCGTCCACGACCACGAAGTTCTTCGTGTCGGTCGCCTTGTGGTACAGGACCCGCGTGAGCAGGGCGCCGGCGTTGCCGACGATGGACCGGCCCGGCTCGAGCAGCACCGTGGCGCCGAGCTCCCTGAGCGCCGGCAGCAGCACGGTCGCGTACTCGGCGTGGCTGGGCGGCGTCTCGTCGCGGTAGCGGATGCCGAGCCCCCCGCCGACGTCCACGATGGAGATCTCGATGCGCCGCTCGCGCAGTGTCTTCACGAGGGCGGCGACGCGGGCGGTGGCGTCGGCGAAGGGGGCGCTCTTCGTCAGCTGCGAGCCGATGTGCATCTGGGCGCCGACGACCTGGAGCCCCGGCAGCTTCGCGGCCTGCTCGTACGCCGCGAGCGCCTGCGTGTACGGAATGCCGAACTTCGAGGTCTTGAGCCCGGTCGAGATGTACTTGTGGGTGTGCGGGTCGACGTCGGGGTTCACGCGCAGCGCGACCGGCGCCCGCGTGCCCGCCTCGCGGGCCACCTCGTCGAGCACGCGCAGCTCGCTCAGCGACTCCACGTTGAACATGAGGATGTCGGCCTTGAGCGCGTCGCGCATCTCCTCGCGGGTCTTGCCGACTCCCGAGAAGATGATCTTCTTCGGCGGCACCCCGGCCCTGAGCGCGCGGTGCAGCTCGCCCCCCGACACGATGTCCGCGCCGGCGCCCGCGCGGGCCAGCGTGGCGATCACGGCGAGGTTGGAGTTGGCCTTGATCGCATAGCAGATGACGTGCGGCACGTCCTTGAAGGCGGCGTCGTAGGCGCCGTAGCTCTCGAGCAGCGCGGCCTTGGAGTAGACGTAGGCCGGCGTTCCCACGGCGTCGGCCAGCCGGGCCAGGGAGACGGACTCGCAGTGGAGACCGCCGTGACGATACGTGAAGTGCGTCACCGGAGTCATGTGCAGGAGATCGTTGCCCTTTTCGAGCGTGAAGTCAAGGCACGCTCACCGCGACCTCGTTGGAGCGGACGCTCTCGTTGGCGCGCGTGCTCGTGTCCTGCGCCGTGACCACGTACCGGTAGCGTCCCGGCGGCAGGCCGCGGTCGACGAAGGTCGTCGCCGGCGGCCGGACCGATCCGACCCGTCCGAACGCGCCGCGCCCGGCGGCCCGGTAGACGACGTGGGCGCCGACGTCGGCGGCCGGGCTCGCCGTCCACGACAGCCGCACCTCGCCGGCCGACGGGATCGCCACGAGGTTCGCCGGCGGCGCGGGCGCGGTCGTCTTCACCGGCGTCGACGTCACCGGGGGCGTGGGCGATCCCGTCGTGCTCGCGTCCCCCTCGGTCCGGACGGCCCGGACCGCGTACCGGTACGAGCGATCGTTGGTGAGCCCGCGGTCGATGAATGACGTCTGGCCGGGCCCGGTGCGGCCGACCACGGCGGGCGTGGTGGCGGCGTCGGGGGCGCGCAGGATCTCGTACGTGAGGATCCCGCTCGGCGGCGCCCCGTCCGCGAGCCGCGCGGGCGGCTGCCACGCCAGGTGGACCTCGCCGTCGCCGGGCGTGGCCTGCAGACCGACCGGCGCCTCGGGCGCCGCGATGTAGGTGACCGACGCGCGCGTCGACGGCGCGCTCAGGCGGCCGCGCGCGTCGCTGGTGACGACGACGTAGGTGTAGCGGCGGCCGATGGTCAGGTCCCGCCGGTCCGTGTAGAGGACGCGGCCGTCCCGGACCTCCGCCGCGGGCGGATCGTGCAGGCGGAAGGTGGCGATCTGCGTGTAGCCCGCGATCCGATCGTCGACGCGCATGGCCGCGCGGGGCTGGCCGAGCCCGGCATCCTCCGCGCGGTAGAGGCGCGCCTCGCCGGGGTCGAAGAGGCGCGTGTTGTCCACGCGGCGGCGCGGCAGCGTCCACGCGAGGTCGATGCCGTCCTCGCGGGCGCGCGCGCCGAGGTCGGTGACCGGCTGCGGCAGGCGCACGGTCGGAGGAACGGGATTGCCGCGCTTGCCGCAGGCGGCGAGCGCCAGCACGGCGAGGGCGACGGCGGCCGCCCGCGCGAGGGGCGTGGCCCTCACGAGGCGAGGAGCGCGCGTGCCTGGACGAGCGCGCGCCGCACGGCCTCCGGCGCGGTGCCGCCGGTGACCGCCCGCGCGCGCAGCGAGGCCTCCACCGTCAGCGCCTCGCGCACGTCCGCCGCGATCAGCGGCGAGAAGCCACGCAGCGTCTCGAGCGACAGTGCGTCGAGAGCCTGGCCGGCCTCGAGCGCGTGCCGCACGACGCGGCCGACCACTTCGTGCGCCTGCCGGAAGGGGAGGCCCTTGCGCACGAGGTAGTCGGCGAGATCGGTGGCGGTGGCGTAGTGCTCGCCGGCGGCCGCCCGCATGCGCTCGGTGCGGAACGTCAGGGAGGCGAGCAGCGGCGGCAGCACGCCGAGGATGGCGTCGAGCGTGTCGACGGAGTCGAAGAACGGCTCCTTGTCCTCCTGCATGTCGGAGTTGTAGGTGAGCGGAAGGCCCTTCATCGTCGTGAGCACCGCGACCAGGTTGCCGTAGAGGCGTCCGCTCTTGCCGCGGATCAGCTCGGCCACGTCGGGGTTCTTCTTCTGCGGCATGATCGAGGACCCGGTGGCGAACGCGTCGGCGAACTCGACGAAGGCGAACTCCGCCGTCGCCCACAGCGTCAGGTCGGCGGCCAGGCGCGAGAGGTGCATGCCCACGATCGCGGCCGCGCCGAGGAACTCCAGCACGTAGTCGCGGTCGCTCACGGCGTCCAGGCTGTTGGCGGTCACGGCGGCGAAGCCGAGGTCCCGCGCGAGCGCCTCCCGATCGATGGGATACGCGGTGCCGGCCAGCGCGGCCGCGCCCAGCGGCAGCGCGTCGGCGCGCGCCGCGCAGGCGGCGAGCCGCTCGCGATCGCGCTGGAGCATGAACACGTAGGCGAGGAGGTGGTGGGCGAGCAGCACCGGCTGCGCGCGCTGCAGGTGCGTGTAGCCCGGCATGGGCGCCTCGGCGGTCTCACCCGCGCGGTCGACGAGCGCCTGCTGGACCCGCCGGAGCCCCTCGCGCGTGCGCGCCACGACCTCCCTCAGATAGAGGCGCTCGTCCAGGGCGATCTGGTCGTTGCGCGAGCGTCCGGTGTGCAGCTTGCCGCCGACCTCGCCCACGAGCTCCTGGAGCCGGCGCTCGATGTTCATGTGGATGTCCTCGAGCTCGGGGCGGAACGGAAACGTGCCCGCCTCCAGCTCGCCGCGCACCGTCTCCAGGCCCTTCACGATGGCGTCGCGCTCGGCGTCGGTGAGTAGCCGCGCGCGTCCCAGCGCCCGCGCCCACGCGATGCTGCCGGCGATGTCCTGCGGCCAGAGCCGCTGGTCGAAGGCGAGGGAGGCGGTGAAGCGCTCGGCGGTCGGGTCGGCGCCCTGGCGGAAGCGCCCGCCCCAGGGCTTCACGGCAGCAGCGCCGCGATGTCGGTCATGATGCGCTCGGTGACGCCGAGCCGCGCGTCCCGTCCCCGCGCGCCGTCGCGCGTGAAGCGGCGGGGCGGGCCGAACCGCACGCCGAGCGGCGTCGGCCGCGGCAAGTAGAAGCGGCGCTGGCGGAGCGCCTCGTACGTGCCGTGGAGCGCCGCCGGCACGACGGGCATTCCGGACTGGAGCGCCAGCAGCGCCACCCCGGGCAGGCCGCGCTCCAGCCGCCCGCGCACGCTGAACGGGC
Organism: Candidatus Methylomirabilota bacterium; assembly: GCA_036276335.1. Taxonomy (GTDB): domain Bacteria; phylum Methylomirabilota; class Methylomirabilia; order Rokubacteriales; family CSP1-6; genus AR12. The sequence continues at coordinate 11,330 of DASUPA010000342.1, forward strand.
CCTCGGGAAAGATGCCGACCACGCCGCCGCGCTCCAGGTAGGAGAGGGCGCGCCGCAGCGCGCCGAAATCGGGCCGCTCGAGGTTGATGGGAATGGAGCCGATGTGGCGGTGGAAGGCCGGGTGCAGGAGCGTGGCCCGCCACACCCGGGGCATCACGATGAACGCGATCGGCGCCGGGACCGCGACGCCAAGGACGACGCCGTCGAGATAGTTGTGGTGGTTGGCCGCCACGATGTACGGACCGGACGCGGGCAGGTGCTCGAGGCCCTCGACGCGGAGGTCGAACCAGCGCGCGAGGGCGGCGCGGATCGGCGCGCGCAGCATCCGGTAGAGCCACGGGAACTCGGGCCTCGCCCGGCCGGCACTGCGAGGCACGGAGAGCGCGGGCGCGCGCGACATGGCCCGGGATTTATAGCACGGCGCTCCGGCGGGGCGCTACCGACGGGACAGGCGGCGATACCGCGCGACCGCGCGGTTGTGCTCGTCGATGCTCATCGAGAAGTGGTGGCGCTTGTCGTCCTGGGCCACGAAGAAGAGGTACTTCACCGGAGCGGGGTCCAGTGCCGCCTCGATGGCGCCGAGGCCCGGGCTCGCGATGGGGCCGGGCGGGAGCCCGGTCCGCACGTACGTGTTGTACGGATGGTCGGTGAGCAGGTCCGCCCGGCTCAGCGTCCGGCGCTCCTTGGCGACGGCGTACTGCACGGTCGGATCGGCCTGCAGCGGCATGCCGATGCGCAGGCGGTTCCAGAACACCGCAGAGATCAGGCGCTGCTCGTCCTTGATGACCGCCTCGCGCTCGATGATCGAGGCCAGGGTGAGCAGCTGGTGGACCGACAGCCCGCGGGCGCGCGCCCGATCGGCGAGCGCGGGACCGAGCTTGCTCCGCATGCGCTGGACCATCCGCCCGAGCATCTCCTCCGCGGTCATCCCGCGGACGAAGTAGTACGTGTCGGGAAAGACGTAGCCCTCCGCGCTGGCGGCCTCGATGCCGTGGGCGGCGAGGAACGTCGTGTCGGCGGCGACGCGCGCCACCTCCTCGGCGGTGGTGAGCTGCTCGGCCTCGAAGGCACGCCCGAGCTCGGCGATGGACGCCCCCTCGGGGTGCAGGACCGCCCGGCGCCGGACCTGCCCGCTCTCCAGCAGCGTGACGACGTCCCACGTCGTGGCGTCCCTGGGCACCTCGTACTCGCCCGCCTTGAGGCTGCGCGGAACGCCGCGCGCGACGGCGGTGGCCACGAACGCCACGCGGCTGCGCACGACGTCGGCCTCCTTCACGCGGCTGGCGATGCCCAGGATGCTCTCGTGCGGCGGAATGAAGACGGTGAGGGGCCCCTCGCGGAGCGCGGGCGGCGGCGTGACCGCCATCCAGACGACGGCCCCGAGCCCGGCGGCCAGCGTGAGGAGGGCGACCCGGCGCAGCGTCATGATGTCGAGTGTACCCTGCGGCTCGCCGGAGCCGGAAAACCCGCGCCCGGGGCGCCCGGCGTCCGGCCCCGGGCGCCGCGGGCCGCCCGGGGCCCGCATGGGACGCGACCGCCGTCTTTGGTATACTGACGGGCCTTGGGGTATCGCCCCCTTACTCTGCCACGGAGGTCCGCATGCAGGAGCTGCAGCTCCCCACTCGCCACGACTGGAACGCCACGGAAAAGGTGTACGGCAAGATCGTCATCGAGCCGTTCGAGCCCGGCTTCGCGCTGACGGTCGGCATCGCCTACCGCCGCGTGCTCCTGTCGGCCATCCACGGCGCCGCGCCGACCTGGGTGAAGATCGAGAACGTCCTCCACGAGTTCTCGCACCTGCCCGGGGTCCAGGAAGACACGCTCGACATCATGATGAACCTCCGGAAGGTGACGTTCGCGCTGCACGTCAACCGCCCGAAGATCCTTCGCCTCAAGGCGCAGGGCACGCGCGCGGTCAAGGCCGGCGACTTCGAGCCGGATTCGGACGTGGACGTCCTCACGCCCGACGTGACGCTGGCCACGCTCGACAAGGACGGGATGCTCGAGATGGAGGTGTGCATCGAGCGCGGCCGCGGCTACCAGCCGGCCGAGAAGCGCGAGCCCGAGGCGCTTCCGATCAACGCCATCCTCCTCGACGCCGACTTCTCGCCGGTCAAGCGCGTGAACTTCCACGTCGAGCCGGTCCACACCGGCAAGAGCGACGGTCCCGGCCCCGAGCGGCTCGTGCTCGAGGTCTGGACGGACGGCAGCGTGACGCCGCAGGCGGCCGTCGGCGAGGCCTCGCGCATCCTGCAGGACCACTTCACGCTCCTCACGAACTTCCCCGAACTCGTCCTGCAGGAGGAGGAGGACGCCGAGCGGGGCGAGCCGCGGCCCGGCGCGGAGCTCAACGACAACCTCTTCCGCAACGTCGACGAGCTGGAGCTCTCCGTGCGCGCCTCGAACTGCCTGAAGACGGCGAACATCCGCACCATCGCCGACCTCGTCCAGAAGAGCGAGGCCGAGCTCCTCAAGACGAAGAACTTCGGCAAGAAGTCGCTGAACGAGATCAAGACCATCCTCGGCGAGATGGGCCTCTCGCTCGGCATGCGCCTCGACCCCGAAGAAGTCGAGCGCCTCCGCTCCCAGTTCGAACGCGCCTACGAAGCCTAGGCCGGCGCCGCCAGGCGCGGCGTCCCGGCCGCCAGCGCGGCCCGGCGGGCCGGGGCGCCCCGGGGCGCCCCGCCTCTAGCGCTGCACCTCGCGTGCTGGGGAACGTCGGTTCAGCGCCCGCCCCGCCGCACGGCCGGAGTCGCACGCCGGATCAGCGGTGGAGACGGGACTTGATGCGGTCGACCGCTTCCTGGGTGGCCTCCTTGGCCCCGAACGCCGTGAGCCGGAAGTACCCTTCGCCGCTCGGCCCGAAGCCCGCGCCCGGCGTGCCGACGACGTGCGCCTCGTTGAGGAGCCTGTCGAAGAAGCCCCAGGAGTCGAGCCCCGGCGGCGTCTTCACCCAGATGTAGGGCGCGTTGCGCGCGCCGTAGACGCTGAGGCCGGCCGCCTCGAGCCCCTCGCGGATCAGCCGGGCGTTGTCCATGTAGTAGTCGATGGTCGCGCGCACCTGCTTCTGGCCCTCGGGCGTGTACACGGCCGCCGCGCCCTTCTGGATGACGTAGGGGACGCCGTTGAACTTGGTGGACTGGCGGCGAAGCCAGAGCGCGTTCAGGCTGACGCGCTCGCCCGAGACGGCGCGGCCGTGGAGGTCCTTCGGCACCACCGCGAAGGCGCAGCGCGTGCCGGTGAAGCCCGCCGTCTTCGAGAACGAGCGAAACTCCACGGCCACCTCCCGGGCGCCCTCGATCTCGTAGATCGAGTGCGGGATGTCGGGGTCCTGGATGTACGCCTCGTACGCGGCATCGAAGAGAAGCACGGCGCCGGTGCGGCGCGCCCAGTCCACCCAGCCCTTCAGCGCGGCCCGGTCGAGCACGGCCCCCGTCGGGTTGTTCGGGAAGCACAGGTAGACGAGGTCCACGGCGCGGTCCGGGAACGGCGGCTGGAAGCGGTTCTCGGCGACGCACGGCAGGTAGACCATGCGCTCGTAGCGGCCCCGCTCGTCGGTCCGCCCGGCGCGCCCGGCCATCACGTTGCTGTCCAGATAGACGGGATAGACCGGATCGGTCAGCGCGACGACGGCGTCCGCGCTGAAGATCTCCTGGAAGTTGCCGGTGTCGCTCTTCGCGCCGTCGCTGACGAAGATCTCGTCGACGGCGAGGGTCACGCCGCGCGCGCCGTAGTCGTGCTTGGCGATGAGCTCCGCGAGGAACTCGTAGCCCGGCTCGGGCCCGTAGCCGCGGAACGTCTCGACGCGCGCCATCTCGTCGACCGCGTCGTGGAGGCCGCGGATCACCGCGGGCGCCAGCGGCCGCGTCACGTCGCCGATGCCGAGCCGGATGATCTTCGCGTCGGGGTGTGCCGCCTGGAAGGCCTTCACGCGCGCGGCGATCTCGGTGAACAGGTAGCTGCTCTTCAGCTGCAGATAGTGGTCGTTGATCCTCGCCACGCGGTCTCTCCTCGCCGGTCGAAGTCGAAGTGCCGCGATTCTAGCAAATCGACTCGGGGTCGAGGCAGAGGCGCTCCACGCGGCGGTCCGCCCAGCGCGTGACGGTGAGCGCGCGGCCGTCGGTCTCCACGAGGATCGCCCCGTGCCGGTCGGTCCGGTACACGGCGGCCCCGAGATCGGCCAGGCGCGTCAGCGTGCCGGGATCGGGATGGCCGTACGGGTTCCGTGCGCCGACGGAGACGATGGCCACCGACGGGCGCACCGCGGCCAGGAACGGGGTGGTGCTCGAGGTGGCGGCCCCGTGGTGAGCGACCTTCAGCACGGTCGCCGCGAGCGGCACGGCCGCGTCCACGAGGGCGCCCTCGGCGGCGGCCTCGATGTCGGAGGCTAGCAGGACCGAGGCCAGGCCCAGCTCGACGCGCAGCACGATGGCGCGGTCGTTGGCGCGCGTGCTGCGCGTGGTCGCGGCCAGCGGGGTGATCCACGCGCCGCCGAACGGGCGCGGCCGGCGCGCGTCCCACGGCTCGGCGACGCGGACGAGGCGCCGGAGCGCCGGCATGCCGCCCGCGTGGTCGGCGTCCGGGTGCGTGACGACCTCGGCGGCGAGTCGCAGGATCCCGCGGCTCCAGAGAAACGGCGCCACGATGCGCTCGCCCGCGTCGAGACGCCACGGCCCGCCGGTGCCCGCGTCCACCACCATGGCACGGCCGTCGGGCGCCTCGACCACGATCGCGTCCCCCTGGCCGACGTCCAGCACCGTCACGCGGAGCGTCCCGGCCGGCGGCGCCAGCATCGGTCGCGCCCAGAGCGCGATCGCGAGGACGAGCAGCGCTGCCGCGGCGACGGCGGCGAGCCGCGAGCGGCGCGGCGAGTCGCGCGCGTGCCACGCGGCGAGGGCGCCGCCGAGGGCCGCGGCATAACAGACGATGGCGCCCGGCCCGGGCGCCGGCAGGTGCAGGACCGCTCCCGGCACGGCGGCCGCGACCGCGACCACGCCCCGCAGCGCCAGCAGCACCGGCCACACGGCGCCCAACGCCGCCGTGGCCAGCCAGTCCCCGACCGGGGCGGCCGCGACGCCGAGCAGCCCGAGGATCGTCGCCGCCGCCGCCAGCGGCACCACCGCCAGGTTGGCGACGACGCCGACGGTGGAGAGCTGGTTGAAGTGCGCGAGCGTGATCGGAAGCACGGCCAGCTGCGCGGCGAGGCTCACGCCGAGCGCGCCCCCGACGGCGCCGCGCGGCAGCGGCGCCGCCACGATCCCGGCCGTCGCGGCGAACGAGAGCTGGAATCCCGGATCGAGCAGGTCGCCGGGCCGCGCGGCGAGAATGACCAGCGCGGCGAGAGCCAGCCCGTTCGTGACCGACGGCTCGCGGTCGAGCACGACGGCGGCGAGCACGAGCACGGCCATGAGCGTGGCGCGCACGACGGAAGGCTCGGGCCCCACGACGGCGGCGAAGCCCGAGATCACGAGCATCGCCGTGACGGCCGCCGCCCGGCGAGAGCCGCCCGCGGCGCGCAGGAGGGTCCACATTGCGCCGGCCAGGAGCGCGACGTTGAACCCTGACACGGCGAGGACGTGATACACGCCGGCGTCACGGAAGCCCGCGTCGACGTCCGGCGGCAGCCCGGAGCGCTCGCCGAGCAGGAGACCGCCGAGCAGGGCCGCCGACACGGGCGGCAGCCGGTCGGCGATTGCGTCGAGCGCGGCTCGCCGGACGCGCGCGGGCCACGGTGGCGCCGCCGGCTCCAGGGCGACGACGCGCGCGGCGCTGGCGCTCGCCGTCACGTGGATGCCGTCGCGCGCGAGCCGCGCCGGGCCGTCGAAGCCGCCCGGATTGCGGAACGGGACGGGCCGGTCCAGTCGTGCCTCCATCGAGACGCGCTGCGCCTCGACGAGGTCCGGCGCGGGGCCGTAGACGGCGACCGAGATGCGGCCCGAGCGCGTCGCGCCGTCGACGCGCTCGACGTCGACCAGCAGCCGGCTGCGCTCGGGCGCCCAGCGCCGCGGCGCGGCGGCCAGGCGTCCCTCGACGCGGGCCGTGAGCGGCAGCGTGAGCCGGCCCACGTGGTCGGCGGGGAGCGGGCCGGGCTGCGCGCGGAGGGCTCCGAGCGCGGCGACGGCGGCCAGCAGCGGAACCGTCGCGTGGGCGGGTGTCCCCGCCACCAGGAGGACGGCCGCCAGCGAGGCGGCCGCCGTCCCGAGCGCCCACGCGGGGCGCGCGCCGACCCACGGCGCGACGGCGATGCCGGTGGCGAACGCCGCCGCCAGCGGGGCGAGCGGCATCGCCAGCCGCGTCACGGCGCCGGTCCAACGGCGAGCAGCGGGCGAACGCGAGCCAGCGTCGTGTCGCCGATGCCGCGGACGCGGCGCAGCTCGTCGACGGAGCCGAACGATCCGCGCCGCCGGCGAACGTCGACGATGCGCGCCGCGAGCCCGGGGCCGATGCCGGGAAGCCGCTGGAGCTCCTCGGATGTCGCGCGGTTCAGGTCGACGGGCGCCCGGCCGCCGGTCGGCGGCGGCGTGCGCGGGACGGCCGGGCCCGCGCGGTCGGGCTGCACCCGCGACGCGCGGCCGGTCGGTGTCGCGGCGGCCGGTGCACGGTCCAGCGCCTCGAGTCGATCCGCGAGCTCCGGGTGAGCGCGTCGCCATCGGTCGATGCCGATCCCGGCCGCCGCCACGAGAACGACGACGAGGAGCAGGGTGAGCTGGCGCCGGGTGTACAGGTCCACGGCGTCGACGGTGACACACGCGCGTGGAGGCCGCCAGAGTGGACGGACGGAGACGGCGCGGCGTCTCCGGCGGTCGACGCTAGGCGAGGAGCGGAAGCTGCATCCGCACGGTCGGCCGGTCGTCCAGGCGCGCGCTGGCGACGCTGCCGCCGTGCAGCTCGAGCAGCCGGCGCACGATCGCCAGCCGCATTCCGGTCACGGGCGCGTTGGAGGCGCCGGCGGCGCTCACGTCGAGCATCGCCGACGCTCCGTCGCGCTCGAGGCGGAGGCGGACGCGCCCGCCCGTCGGCGTCACCCGCAGCGCGCCCTCGAGCACCCGCTGGAGCACCTGGCGCAGCCGGCGCCCGTCACCGCTGACCCGCGCGTCGAGCACGTGCTCGCTGAAATCGATGGCGACGTTCTTCGCGCGCGCCTCTTCGCCGACGGCGCGCGCGGCGAGCTCGACGACGTCGACGAGCGCCACCGGGACGCGCTCGAGCTCGAGGCCGCCGGTCACGAGCCGCGCGAACAGCCGCTGCAGCTCGCGCGTCTCGCGGCGCCGCCGGCGGTCGTCCACCGCCACCGCCGCGCGCCGGGCCAGCTCGCACGCGAGAGCGACGTCGTCGTCGCTCAGCGGGCCCTCCTCGCCGACCCGCACGAGCGTGAGCGCGCCCAGCGCGCGGCGACGGGCGACCAGCGGCGCGCACACGTAACCGCCGACCCCGAGCTGCCCGAGGAGCACGCGCTCCTCGGCGCTGCCGCGGCTCTCCATCTCTTCCGGCGTCGCGCCCGTGTAGCGCCACTGCACCACCTGCGTGCTCAGGGCGCGGCCGAGCGCGCTGTCCGGCGGCGGCGCCGCCGCCTGGCCGCCGAGCAGGACGGCGGCGGCCCGCTCGGCGACCGCGTTGCGGTGCGCCAGGGCCACCCGCCGGTAGCCGCCGTCGCGATCGCGGAGGTCGATGGCGCACCAGTCGGCCACGGCCGGCACGGCGAGGCGCGCCACGCCGGCGAGCGCGGAGGCGGCGTCGCGGCCGGCGAACAGGGCCGTGGTCGCGTCGGCCAGGAACACGCTGCGCTGCCGCGCCGCCTCGGTCGCCCGGCGCGCGCGCTGCGCGTCCTCGAACAGGCGCGCGTTCCGGATGGCCGCCCCGACGCGGTCGGCCGCCAGCTGCAGGAAGCGCGCCTCGTCCGCGCTGAAGCCCCGGCGCTGCCGGCGCGCGGCGTGCACGACGCCGACGAGGTCGCCGTCGACCGACACCGGGACACCGATGAGCGAGTGGACGTGCGCCGCGCGCAGGGGACCGAGGTCCACCTCGGCGGCGGCGTCCTCGAGGATGACCGGCTGGCCGCCGGCCGCGATGCGGCCGCTCAGCCCTTCGCCGATCGGCACGCGAGCCTCGAACCCGGCCGCGGCCTCCAGGCCGACGGCGTGCGCCAGCGCCAGGTGCGCGCCGTCCTCGGTGGGCAGCAGGATCACCGTCGTGTCCGCCTCCACCGCGTCGTGGAGGCGCTCGAGGATCCCGTGCAGCAGGTCGTCGAGCGACCGGTGCGTCAGGACGGCCTCGGTGATCGACTCCAGCCGCTGGACCATCTCCACCGCGGCCTCGACCTCCGCGCGTGCCATCTGCTCGCGCCGCAGCCGCTGGTCGCGCTCGTGCTCGAGCCGCTTCTGCTCGGTCGCGTCCATCATCAGGCCGCGCAGCCGGCCGGAGCCCGCCTGGTGCACCCGGCCCCGCAGCCAGATCACCGTGCCGTCCGCCTTCGTCGCCCGGAACTCGTGATCCACCACGTGGCCGCGGGCCGCCTCCTCGTACGCGCGCTGGGCCTGCTCGCGGTCGCGGGCGTCGACCAGGGTCGACCAGAAGTCCTGGGTGGCGAGCCAACGCTCCAGCGGATAGCCGAGCAGATCCTCGGCCCGGCGGCTGACGAACGTGAAGCGCTGCGTGGTGGGCTCGAGCTCCCAGACGATGCCGTCGAGCTCGTGCACCAGATCCCGGAAGCGACGCTCGGCGCCGTCGTCGGCGATATGCGTGGATCCGGCCGCAGACGCGAGGGTGTCCATCGCGCCGGCAACGAGGCAAGCGGCATGCCAGACCGGTCGTTGTAACAACGCCTCGAATCGCCGCGCGAACGCGGCACGCGTCACGGTCGCGCTGGCGTCCGCAACGCCGCCGCGGCGGGCCGGCTTCGCGTGGCGCCGGGCCTGCCGTGTCAACCGCGTCCCGGGCGACTCCGCCCTGTGCACGGAGCGGGTGCACATGGAAACTCGGTTGCAGCGCCGGTGTCGCCCCCGCGAGTCAGGGCACGAGGGCCGCGCGACTGATCGACGTCGTCTCGCGGTTGTGCCACTCGGACTCCGTGAACGCCTTGTTGATCTGCTCCAGCGGATACTTGTGGGAGATCAGCCGGTCGAACGGAAAGCGCGTGCGGTTGCGCACGAGGAAATCGAGCGCGCGCGGGATCACCCACGCGTCGTACATGATCACGCCGACGATCCGCTTGGCGCCCCAGACCAGCTGGGCGGGCTCGAAGTCGACCCTGGCGCCCCGCGAGATGGTGCCGATCTCCAGATAGGTCCCGCCCGGCCGCAGCATGTCGATGCCCTCGGGAATCACCTGGGGGAAGCCGACGAAGTCGCACGCGACGTCGGCGCCGAGGCCGCCCGTCCACTTGCGCACCAGCGCCACCCGGTCCCGGCGCTCCGTGATCTCCCGCACGTTGATCACGTGATCGGCGCCGAAGGCGGTGGCCAGCTCCAGCCGGCCCGGGAGCTGGTCGACGACGATGACGGTCGCGGCGCCCATGTCCCTGGCCACGGCCGCCGCCTGGACGCCGAGGCCGCCGGCGCCCTGGATCACCACGCTGCCGCCGAACCGCAGCCCGGCCTCGTGCAGCCCGAAGATCACCTGCGAGAGCGCGCAGTTCACCGGGGAGACGAGCTCGTCCGTCAGCGCGTCGGGCACGGCGAAGACGGCGCCGCCGGGCCGCAGGTAGTAGTACTCCGCGAAGGCGCCGTGGAAGTGCGGGAACTCCGAGGGGCCGCGCGGCCGCTCGATCTTGGCGGGGCAGGCGGCCGGCTGCTTGTTCAGGCAGACGGCGCAGCGCCCGCACGGATAGAAGTAGGTGTACGCGACGCGGTCGCCCTCGCGCAGCGGCCGGCCCAGCGAATCCGTCTTCACGTTCCGGCCGAGCTTCGCCACCCGGCCCATCATCTCGTGCCCGAAGATCCAGCCGTCCTCCGGCAGCCGCAGCGGCGCGTCGCCGCGCCAGAAGTGCAGGTCGGAGCCGCACACGTTGGCGAGCGAGACCTTGACCAGGATGGCGTCCGGCTCGATGTCCGGCAGCGTCACGTCGCGGAGCTCGAACGGCTTGCCCGGGCCGAGGAACACGGCGGCCTTGCCGGTGGTGGCCATGGACGCTCCCTTCTACCGCTGGTGGCCGAGGCCGAAGGTGTCGTGCAGCGCGCGCACCGCCAGCTCGGCGTACTTGTCCTCGATCACGCACGAGACGGCGATCTCGGACGTGGAGATCATCTGGATGTTGATGCCTTCCTTGGAGAGGGCGGCGAACATCTGCGCGGCGACGCCGGAGTGGCTCCGCATGCCGACGCCGACGATGGAGACCTTGGCGACGCGCTCGTCGTGCGAGACGCCCTCGGCGCCGACCTGCCGCGCGATCGCCTCCAGCGCGGCCTGCGCGCGGGGATGGTCGCCGCGGGGCAGCGTGAAGGAGATGTCGGTGAAGCCGTCCCGGCTGATGTTCTGCACGATCATGTCGACGACGACGTTCTTCGCGGCGACCGCGCCGAAGACCTGGGCGGCGATGCCCGGCCGGTCGGGCACCCGGAGCAGCGAGATCTTCGCCTGGCTCCGGTCGTGAGTGATGCCGGTGACGACCGCCTCTTCCATCCCGCTCTCCTCTTTCGTCACGATCGTGCCGGGGTCGCGCTTGAAGGTCGACCGCACGTGCACGGTCACGCCGTACTTCTTCGCGAACTCCACCGACCGCGCCTGGAGCACCTTGGCGCCGAGGCTCGCCATCTCGAGCATCTCGTCGTAGGCGACGCGCGGCAGCTTGCGCGCGTCCGGCACGACGTTCGGATCGGCGGTGTACACGCCGTCGACGTCCGTGTAGATCTCGCAGACGTCGGCCTCGAGGGCGGCGGCCAGCGCCACCGCCGTGAGGTCGGACCCGCCGCGCCCCAGGGTGGTGATCTCGTCCGCGTCCGACAGGCCCTGGAAGCCGGCGACGACGACGATCTCGCCCGCCTCCAGCGCGGCCCGGGCGCGCTCGGGATTGATCTGGGTGATGCGCGCCTTGGTGTGGCCCCGGTCGGTCCGGATGCCGACCTGGGGCCCCGTGAGCGACCGCGCCTTGAGCCCCAGCGAGTGCAGCGCCATCGAGAGCAGCGCGATGGTCACCTGCTCGCCGGTCGCGAGCAGCATGTCCATCTCGCGGGGCTCGGGCGTCGACGCCACCCGGGCGGCCAGGGCCAGCAGGCCGTCGGTCGTCTTGCCCATCGCCGACACGACGACGACGACCCGATGCCCGGCGGCGCTCTCCGCGACGCGCCGGGCGACGTTCTTGATCTTCTCGGCGTCGGCGACGGACGAGCCGCCGTACTTCTGCACGATCAGCATAGATCTCGAAATCTACATGAGCCGCGCACGCCGAGGCAAGGAACGCGCCGCCGGCGTCACGCCGCCGTGGTCGGCGCGCGCCGCGCCTCGCCGAGGTCGAGCTGCTCGCGCAGGAGGTAGAGCCAGCCCACGAGCACGATGGGGACCGCCGCGCTCGCGTGGTAGATGAGCGCGTAGGCGACCGCCGTGGCCGGCGCCACGCCGAAGATGTCGAGCGCGAGCCGGGCGGCGAAGTGCCACACGCCGAGGTAGCCGGGGGCGGACGGCACGCTGATCCCGAGGCCGACGAAGGCGAGGACGACCCAGCCCGCCACGAAAGGCAGATCCAGGTGGACGGCGCGCAGCATCGTCCACGCCGACAGTGCCGGCAGCAGCCACACGGCGACCGTCCAGGCCGCGATGCGCACGGCGTGCGCCGGCGTCCGGATGCCCTGCAGGCCGCGCAGCGCGATGTCGAACGTCCCCAGCGCGGCGCGCGCCAGCCGCGGCCACCGGCCGGTGACGCGGGCGACGAGCCGCCGGCCCAGGTCCGGCGCCCAGGCCGCGGTCACGAGCAGGGCGACGCCGACGAGATCGATGACGAGCACGATACCGGCCGCCCACTCGACCGCGGCCGGCACCGGGATGACGAAGACGAGGATCGCCAGGATGAGGACGATGGCGAGGCTGTCGAGCACGCGCTCGATGACCACGGTGGCCGCGACCAGCCAGAACGCCTGGGTCGCGCTGAGCGGCTCGACCGCGCGGAGGCGGCGCGCCGCCGCGTAGATCCGCACCAGCTCGCCGGCGCGCAGCGGCAGCACGTTGTTCGCCATGTAGCCGATCATCGTGGCCGGGACGATGCCGGGCGGGGGGGCGCCGGGCGGGAAGAGCCAGCGCCACCGGAACGCGCGCGCGTACAGCCCGGCGAGGCCGAGGACGACGCTCACCAGCACCCAGCCCCAGCTCGTGCGCGCCAGCTGGGCGCCCAGCTCGCGGAGGTCGACGCTGGTGAGGAGGAACGCGAACAGCGCGACGCTGATCGCGACGCCGAGGCCGAGGCGCAGGCGGTGGCTCAGAGGCCGAGCTGCGCCAGGACCGCGTCGATCGAGGCGGGAACCGACGTCGGCCGGGTGGCCGATTCGAGCGCGGTGTCCGGGTCCTTCAGGCCGTGACCGGTCAGCGTGAGCACGAGCGTGGAGCCGGGCTCGAAACGGCCGGCCTTCACGAGCTTCACGAGACCGGCCACCGTCGCCGCCGAGGCGGGCTCCATGAAGATGCCCTCCTCGCGCGCGAGCATCCGGTAGGCGCGCAGGATCTCCTCGTCGGTCACGATGTCGACCCAGCCCTGGCTGTCCTTCATCGCCTCGAGGGCGAGGCCCCACGAGGCCGGATTGCCGATCTTGATCGCGGTCGCCACCGTGCGCGGCTCGTCGATGACGCGGTTCTCGTAGATGGGCGCCGCGCCGGCGGCCTGGAACCCGATCATGCGTGGGAGGTCCTTGATCTTGCCGTCGCGGTGGTACTCGCGGTAGCCGCGCCAGTAGGCGGAGATGTTGCCCGCGTTGCCCACCGGGATGAGGTGGTAGTCCGGCGCCCGCCCGAGCTGATCCACGACCTCGAACGCGGCGGTCTTCTGGCCCTCCAGGCGGAACGGGTTCACCGAGTTCACGAGCGTGACCGGGTGCGTCTCGGCGATCTGCCGGACGATGGACAGCGCCTGGTCGAAGTTGCCGTCCACCGTCAGGACCTTGGCGCCGTGGATGGCCGCCTGCGACAGCTTCCCGAGCGCGATGGCGCCCTTCGGCACCATGACGAACGCCCGCAGGCCTGCGCGGGCCGCGAACGCGGCCGCCGACGCCGAGGTATTGCCGGTCGACGCACAGATCACCGCTCGCGACCCGGCCTCGACCGCCTTCGAGATGGCCATCGTCATCCCGCGGTCCTTGAACGACCCCGTGGGGGTGAAGCCCTCGCACTTCAGATAGATCGACAGGCTCGGGTCCGTGGCCTCCGCCAGCCGCGGCGCCGGCACCAGCGGCGTATTCCCCTCGTGCAGCGTCACGACCGGCGTCCTGTCGCTCACCGGCAAGTACCGCCGATACGTCTCGATGACGCCCGGCCACCCGCTCATGCGGTGCCGCTTCGAGCGCCGGCCTTGCCGGCGCTCATACAGGGCCCTCGACCCGGATCATGGTGGTCGGCGTGGCGACGTCGGCCATCCGGTCGATCGCGGAGAGCGCGGCGCGCATGTCCTTCTCGCGCGCCTCGTGCGTCATCATGACCACGGGGACGGCCTCGCGTGTGCCGCGCCCCTTCTGGATGACCTGGGCGATCGAGATGTTGTTGTCGCCGAGGATGCCCGCCACGCGCGACAGCACGCCGGGCTTGTCGTGCACCATGGCGCGGAGGTAGTAGCAGCACCGCACGGCGTCCATCGGGCGCAGCGGCAGGGCCGCCGGCCCGACCGACGGCAGCTCCAGCGCGAGCGCCGGAATGCCGTGCGCGATGTTGCGCGCGATCTCCAGCACGTCGGACCAGACCGCCGAGGCCGTCGGGAGCTGGCCGGCGCCGCGACCGTAGAACATCAGGTCCCCGACCGCGTCGCCGGTGATGAACACGGCGTTGAAGACGCCCGACACGGCGGCCAGCGGGGAGGCGGCCGGGATCATCGTCGGATGCACGCGGACCTCGACCCCGCCGTCCACCGCCTTGGCGATCGCGAGCAGCTTGATGCGATAGCCGAGCTCGCGCGCGTAGGCGATGTCCGCGCTCGTCACGCGGGTGATGCCCTCCGTGTGGATGTCCTTCAGGTCCACGAAGGTCCGGAAGGCGAGCGACACGAGGATCTGCAGCTTGTGCGCGGAGTCCATGCCCTCGATGTCGAGCGTCGGGTCGGACTCGGCGTAGCCGTGGGCCTGCGCCTCCTTCAGCACGACGGCGAAGTCGAGGCCCTCGTCCGTCATCTTCGAGAGGATGTAGTTGCAGGTGCCGTTCACGATGCCGGCGAGGCCGAGGATCCGGTTGGCGGGCAGGCCGTCCCGCACCGCGCGGATGAGCGGGATGCCGCCGGCCACGGCCGCCTCGAAGGCGAGCGTGACCCCGCGGCGGCGCGCCTCCTCGTACAGCTCGGCGCCGTGATGCGCCAGGAGCGCCTTGTTGGCGGTGACCACGTGCTTGCCGGCGGCCAGCGCCTTGAGGATGAACGTCCG
>DASUPA010000343.1:0-2184 GCA_036276335.1 Candidatus Methylomirabilota bacterium
GCCACGACGCGCAACGACCTCTCCTTCCGCCTCCTGCACGCCAAGGACCAGGCGCCCATCGCGTACCGCCGGGTCTGCACGGAGGAGAACGTCGAGGTCCCGTGGGCGGAGATCGTCAAGGGCTACGAGTACGAGAAGGGACACTTCGTCGTCATGACCGAGGCCGAGTTCGAGCAGGCCGACGTGGAGGCGACCCAGACCATCGACATCCGCGATTTCGTGCACGCCGAGGCGATCCCGGCCACCTACTACGAACAGCCGTATTACCTCGAGCCGCAGAAGACCGGCGGCAAGGGCTACGCGCTGCTGCGCGAGGCGCTCAGACGCAGCAAGCGCGTCGGGGTGGCCACGCTGGTGCTGCGGCAGCGCGAGCACCTGGCCGCCGTCCAGGCGTCGGGCGAGGCGCTGACGCTCACCACGATGCGCTTCGCCCACGAGATCGTGGCGCCGGGCGGGCTCGACCTGCCGGGCGACACGGGCCTCGACCGGCGGGAGATCGACCTCGCGCTGCAGTTGGTCGACACGCTGGCGGGCGAGTTCGACCCCGGGAAGTACCGCGATCAGTACCGCGACGCCCTGCTGGCGGTGATCGAGCGGAAGCTGCAGGGGCAGGCGCCGGTCGCCGCCGCCGCGCGGAAGCCACCCACCAAGGTCGTCGACCTCATGCAGGCGCTCGAGGCGAGCCTCAAGACGCGGGCCGGACGCGGGGCGAAGCCGTCCGAGCGGCGCGGGGCCGCGGCCGGCCGCCGCGAGGGCGGCGGCCGCCGCGCGGCCGCGCGGCGGCGGGCGTCATGACGGCGCCCACGCGCGTGCTCGAGATCGACGACCGCAAGCTGCTCCTCAACCGGCTCGACGACGAGCTCTGGCCCGAGGCCGGCATCACCAAGGCCGACCTCATCGACTACTATCTCGATGTCGCCGACCGGATGCTCCCGTTCGTGGCCAACCGGCCGGTGAGCCTGCTGCGCGCGCCGGATCCGATCACGGGCGAGTGCGCGTACCAGAAGACGGCGCCGGCCGGGCTGCCGCCGTGGATTCCCACCCGGCGGATCCGGAGCGAGCACGCGGCCCTGGGCTATGCGGACTACCTGCTGGTGGGCGACCGCGCCACCCTCGTCTATCTCGTGAACCTGGGCTTCATCTCGCTGCATCCCTGGGCGTGCACGGTCGACGCGCTCGATCGTCCGGACATCATGGCCCTCGACCTCGATCCCACGGAGATCGCCTTTCGCGAGGTGCGCAACGCGGCGATGCTCGTGCGCGACCTGCTCGCGGGCTATCGCGTACGCTCGTGGGTGAAGACCTCCGGCGGGCGCGGACTGCACGTCCTCGTCCCGCTCCAGCCCCTGCACACGTTCGCCCAGGTCCGCACGGCGGCGGAGACGATCACGCGCCTGGCGCGCGCGCGCGAGCCGAGCCTGTTCACGCTCGACATGCGCCGCGCGCGCCGGCGCGGCAAGATCCTCATCGACGTGCACCGCAACCATCGCGGCGCCACGCTCGTGAGCCCGTGGGCGGTGCGCGAGTACCCGGCGGCGACCGTCTCCACCCCCGTGGAGTGGCCGGAGCTCGAGCGCGGGATGTACCCGGAGGACTTCACGCTCACCACCATCCGCGAGCGGCTCGCGCGCGGGCCGGATCCGTTCGCGTCGTTCTACCGCGAGCCGCAGTCGCTCACGGCGCTGCTCGAGACCGGCCGCTCGCGTCGCGCCCGCCCGATGGCATAGAGGCCGCACGACGCGGCCGAGGAGGATCAGCAATGGATGATCGACGCATGGACGCGGTGCAGTCGCGGATCAATCGCGTGTCGGACCGGGCCCAGGACCTCGCCTCCGACGCGGGCGAGCAGCTCTCGCAGCTCCGCAGCTCGATGGTGCCGTACATGGACCAGGCCAAGCGCTTCGTGCAGGACCGTCCCCTGCAGGCGATCGCGCTCACGATCGGCCTCGGCTTCGTGCTGGGCAAGCTCCTCGGCGGGGGACGCGAGTGACCGACTTTCTTTTTGGGGGGCTCCGGGCGCCCCCCAAGCCCCCCAAATACTCGGGGCGCCCCGGCGAAGCCGTGGCGCCCCTCGGTTACGCGTTGCGCAGGGGGCTCCGGGCGCCCGCCTCCGCCGGCGCGCGGCGCTACCGGAGGTTCCGCAGGGCCTCGAGCCGCTCGCCCGTGCCGGGATGGGTCGAGAGG
>DASUPA010000344.1:0-2432 GCA_036276335.1 Candidatus Methylomirabilota bacterium
CTGGGGCGCGTCGTCCGTCATCCGCTCGGCCTCGTCCAGCACGAGCATGCGCCGGCGCGCCATGACGGGGCGTAGCGACGCCTGCCGCTCCAGCTCGCGTACGGCGCCGATCCGGATCGCGCGCGCGCCCTTCGGGTTGGAGTCCGGCGGCGTCGGCGCCACGACGTGGAGGTCGGGGTGCTGGCGCGCGGCCGCCGCCGCGCAGACGCACCTGTTGGAGCGGGTGGCGCCTGCCCGGTTCGAAGCGCGGGTGGCCTGTTCGAGACGCGGCGTGGCTCCGCACGCCTCGCAGAGGAGGGCGGCGGCGAAGGCGAGCGCGGTCGTGAACCGGCCGCTGCCGGCGGGGCCGACGAATGCGTAGGCGTGCGCGACGCGGCCGCCGGCGAGCGCGCGCCGGAGCTGCTCCACCGCGCGCGGCTGGTCGACGATCTCGTCGAGCGTCACGCGAGGAACTCCCCGACGATGGCGCGGACGTGCCGCTCCACGGCGGCGGGGTCGGCGGAGGCGTCGACACGCCGTACGCGCTTGGGATCGGCCCGCATGAGCTCCAGGTAGCCGCGGCGCACCCGGCGGTGGAAGGCGAGCTTCTCGCGCTCGAAGTGGTCGAGCCGCCGCGCGCCGATGCGCCGGAAGCCCAGCGCCGGGTCCAGGTCGAACAGCAGCGTGAGGTCGGGCAGGACGCCGCCGGTGGCCTGCACGTTCAGCTCGCGGATGAGCTGCGCGTCGACGCCGCGCCCGTAGCCCTGGTAGGCCACGGTGGCGTCCGTGTACCGGTCGCAGAGCACGACGCGGCCGGCGCGCAGCCACGGGCGGATCCGCTCGGCGACGTGCTGGTGCCGCGCGGCCATGAAGAGGAACACCTCGGCCAGCGGCTGCGGCTTCACGCCCGGTCGCTCGAAGAGGCGCCGCACCGCCACGCCGAGCGCGGTCCCGTCCGGCTCGCGCGTGATCTCCGGCCGATAGCCTTCCCGACGCAGCCAGCGCTCGAGGCGCCGCATCTGGGTCGATTTCCCCGACCCCTCGACGCCCTCGAACGTGATGAGCACTCCACGCACTGTGGGACCTCCGAATCCCTGTCACTCTAGCACGCCGCGCGCGGGATCGGACCTGCTGGGCTGTCGTCGCGAACGACCTCGGGGACCTCGCGGCGCCGCCGGGCGGCCGACTACAGCCCGTGCAGCGGGAAGACCGTCTGCTGGACGGCGTCGACCTGGCGGTCGGCGTACTCGGTCACGGCGCGGCGCAGCTCCTCGGGCAGCGGGACGTCGGCGTCCCAGAGGTTGTGCGTCTTGAAGCCGTGGCGCCGCGCGTCGTCCCCGAACGCCTCGGGCAGCGTCAGCGGCAGCTCCACGCCGTTCAGCACCGCCCACGCGACCGTCCACATGCGCGCGACGTTGCGCAGGTCGTAGCCGCCGCCGCCGAGGGCGAGCAGCTTCGGCGCCAGCGGCAGGATCCGCTGGAGCGCGCGCGCGAAGCCCTGGACGTCGAGCGCCAGGTGGGTGAGCGGATCCGTGCGATGCGTGTCGACGCCGAGCTGGGCGACCACGACGTCGGGCTTGAAGCGCTGCACGAGCGGCGGCACGACGGCCTCGAACGCCGGCAGGTAGACGGCGGTGTCCGTGTACGCCTCCAGCGGGAGGTTGACGGAGAAGCCGACGCCCTCGCCCTGCCCCACCTCGCGCACGAAGCCGGTGCCCGGGAACAGCCGCTCCCCGCGCTCGTGGACGGAGATCGTCATCACGCTGGGGTCGCCGTAGAAGGCGTACTGCACGCCGTCCCCGTGATGCGCGTCGATGTCGATGTAGACGACGCGGAGCCCTCGCTCGCGCAGTCGCAGGATGGCGAGCACCGCGTCGTTGACGTAGCAGAATCCCGACGCGCGGTCCGGCATCGCGTGATGGAGGCCGCCCGCGAAGTGGAAGGCGCGGTCGGCCTCGCCGCGCGCCACCACGTCGGCGGCCAGCAGCGAGCCGGCGGCCACCAGCTGCGCCGACTCCCACAGCCCGCGGAACACGGGGTTGTCGCCGAGGCCGAGGCCGTAGACGGCGCCGTCGGCCGGCTCCACGCCCGTGTTCGCGCGCTTGAGGACGTCGAGGTACTCGCGGGAATGGAAGCGCGCGATGTCCGTCTCGGCGGCGGGCTCGGGCGCCAGCACGACGCTGCCGGGGAGCCGCGTGAGCCCGTAGGCCTGCATCAAGCGCCAGGTGAGGCCGAGGCGCTCCATGCGCAGCGGGTGCTCCGGCCCGTAGTCGAACCGGGTGGCGGCCTCGGAGTGGATCAGCGCCGTCTTCATGGCCATCGCCCCCAGTCTACCGCCGCCAGTGGCCGGACTTGCCTCCGCGCTTCTCGACGAGCTGCACGCGGGTGATGGTGACGCCCTTCTCGAGCGCCTTGACCATGTCGTACACGGTGAGGGCGGCCACGCTCACCGC
>DASUPA010000345.1:0-4029 GCA_036276335.1 Candidatus Methylomirabilota bacterium
CCGAGGAACATGTTGCTGCTCGGGCAGTAGGCGACCGCGGCGCCCCGCTCCCCCATCAGGCCGATCTCCCCGTCGTCGAGCCAGACGCAGTGGACGGCGACGGTGCGCGGTCCGAGGACGCCGAGCCGGTCCAGGTGGCGCACGGGCGTCGCGCCGTGCTCGCGCAGCGTCCGCTCGCCCTCGTAGCGTCCCTCCGCGACGTGGACGTGGAACACGGTGTCCTCGGCCTCCGCGACCTCGAAGCCCGCGCGGAGCATGGCGGGCGAGGCGCCGTGCGGACTGTGGGGCGCCGGCTGCACGGTGACGGTGGGATCGCCGCGATGGCGCGCGATCAGCTCCCGCGTGCGGCGGGCCGCGTCCGCCGGCCGCTCCCGGTAGCGGGCCGGCGCGCCCTCCCAGTCGTACATCCCGCGGGCCAGCACGAGGCGGATGCCGACGGCGCGCGCGGCCTCGATCACCGCCTCGGCGTTCTCGTTGCCCGCGTCGTGGATGTAGAAGAAGTCCACGCACGTCGTCACGCCGTGCAGGAGCATCTCGGCGAACGCGAACTCCGCGCCGACGCGGAGCGACGCGCGATCGAGCCGCGCCGAGAACGGATAGAGCACGCGGTCGCGCCAGCCCATGAAGTCGAGGTCGTCGCCGAGACCGCGCAGGAGCGACTGGAAGGCGTGGCAGTGCGTGTTGACGGTGCCGGGCAGCAGCGCGCGCCCGGGCAGCGTGACGTCGTCCGGCTGCGGCGCGTCCGCCGGGGCCACGCCGGCGACGCGGCCACCGGCGACGGCGACCGCGACGTCGCGTCGCCAGCCGTCGGGCGTGAGCACGAGATCGGGCCGCAGTCGCACGGCCGGCATTCTACCGGAGTCGCCGCGCTATACTGCCCTGCCATGACCCTCGCTCGCGTCGGATTCGTCCTCGCCGCGGCGGCCGCGCTGCCGCCGGACGACTTCGTCGCCATCGCGCAGGAAGCGGAGACGCGCGGCTACCACACCGCGTGGACGGGCGAGGTCTCCGGCTGGGACGCCTTCACGGTGATGACGATGATCGCCAGCCGCACGCGGCGGATGCACGTGGCGTGCGCGGTCGTGCCCGTGCAGACGCGCACGCCGGTCGTGCTGGGGCAGAGCGCGGCGGCGCTCGCGCACTTCGCGCCCGGCCGCGTGGCGCTGGGCCTGGGACTGTCGAGCCGCGTCATCGTGGAGCAGTGGCACGGGCTTCGCTTCTCGCCCGCCCTCGCGCAGATCCGCGAGGCCGTGCAGATCATCCGCATGGTGGCCGCCGGCGAGCGCGTGAGCTTCGACGGCGCGTTCTACCGGCTGAAGAACTTCCGCCTGACCACGCCCCCGCCCTCGCCGCCGCCGCGGGTCGTGCTGGCGGCCCTCGGCCCGGAGATGCTGCAGCTGGCGGGCGAGATCGCCGACGGCGTCGTGCTGAACTGGATTCCGCCGGAGAGCGTGCCGGCCGCGATCCGGCATCTCGAGGCCGGCGCGCGGCGGGCCGGCCGCACGCTCGAGGACTTCGAGATCGCCGCCTTCATCCGCACCTGTGTCACGGACGACGCGACCGCCGCCCGCGCGACGCTCGCGCGCGACATCACCGGCTACGCCATCGTCGACGTCTACGCCAGCTTCTTCCGCGGCGCGGGCTTCGCCGCCGAGGTGGACGCCGTCAACGCCGCGTGGCGCGCGGGCGACCGGGCGGGCGCGGTCGGGCAGATCTCGCCGCGGGTGCTGGACGGTCTCGGCGTCGTCGGCGACGAGGCGACGTGCCGGGAGCAACTGGCGGCCTTCGAGCGCGCGGGGCTCACCATGCCGGTGGTGCTCCCGTTCACGCCGTCCGGCGCCGAGCCGCGCGCGGCGCTGCTCCGCACGCTGCGCGCCTTCCGATGACGCTCGACGTCCTCGGCGTCATCCCGGCGCGGCTCGCGTCCACGCGGCTGCCCCGCAAGGTCCTGCGCGAGATCGGCGGGCGCCCGCTCGTCGCCTGGGTCTACGACGCGGCACGGCGCTCGCCGCTGCTCGGCGACGTGCTGGTCGCCACCGACGCCGAGGAGGTGGCCGCCGCCTGTCGCGCGCACGGCATCCCCGCCGTGCTCACGTCGCCCGCGCACGCCTCGGGCACCGATCGGGTGTGGGAGGTGGCCCAGGGGCGCGCGGCCGACGTCTACGTCAACGTCCAGGGCGACGAGCCCCTCATCACGCCGGGCCACATCGAGCGGCTGGTGCAGCCCTTCCTCACGCACCCCGACACGCAGGTGACGACGCTGAAGATCCGGGCCACCGAGGCCGAGAAGCCGAACCCCGCCGTCAACAAGGTCGTCGTCGACGCGGATCACCGCGCGCTCTACTTCTCCAAGTACCCGATCCCCTACGACCGTGACGGGACCGGCGCGCCCGTCTACAAGCACATCGGCCTCTACGCGTATCGCCGGGCGGCGCTCGAGGCCTTCCACCGGCTGCCGCCGTCGTTCCTCGAGCGCACGGAGCGGCTCGAGCAGCTGCGCTTCCTGGAAAACGGGATCGACATCACGGTGATGGAGACGACGGAGCCCACGGTCGGCGTGGACACCGAGGAGGACCTGCGCGCGGCGGCCGCGCAGCTGGGCGCCCCGCTCTCGTGACCGAGGCCGCCCGCGACGACCCCGCGCGCAAGCGCTGGGTGATCCTCGCCGTCATCGTGCTCGCGCAGACCGTCGCCAACATCGGCCCGCTCGGCATCCCCGCGATCGCGTCCCTGATCCGCGCCGACCTCGACCTCACGCTCGCGCAGGCGGGCTCCTTCCTGTCCGTCTACTACATCGGGCCCGTCGTCATGTCGATCTTCGCCGGCGTGCTCGCGGATCGCTGGGGCACGGCGAAGACGCTCGTGCTGGGCCAGGCCATCATCGCCGTCGGCCTCCTCGCCGTCAGCGGCGCCGGCTCCTACCCTCTCTTCCTGACGCTCATGGCCGTGGCGGGCGTCGGGTACGGCACGCTGAACCCGGCCTCGACCACGGCGGCCATGTCGTGGTTCCCGCCGCGTCAGCGCGCGACCGTCGTGGGCCTCAAGCAGGTCGGCCTGCCCTTCGGCGGGATGCTCGGCGCCGCCATCGTGCCGGCGCTGGCGCTGGCGCTCGGGTGGCGCAGCGCCATCATCGTCTCGGCGCTGCTGATCGGCGCGTGCGGCGCGCTCAGCGCCGCCGTCTATCGCGATCCGCCGGGCGCGCCGCTGCCGCGACGGCAGCCCGGCGAGCGCGGGCGCCTCGCGCTCGTGCTGACGAACCGCGATCTGTGGCTGGTCTCCGTCGCCACCCTCGTCTTCGCGGGAATGCAGACGGTCTGGATGGCGTTCCTCGCCCTGTACCTGGAAGCCGTGGTCGGCCTGGGCCTGCTGCCCGCCAGCCGGTATCTCGCCATCGCGCAGGGCGGCGGTGTGCTCGGCCGCGTCGCCTTCGGGCTGCTCTCGGACCGCGTCTTCGGCGGCCGCCGCCGGCTGCCGCTCGCGATCGCCGGCTGCGGCTCCGCGCTCTGCACGGTCGCCCTCGCCTACACCGGCCCGGGCGCCGGCGCGACGTGGCTCGGGCCGCTCGCGCTCGTCTTCGGCTTCGTCGGGATCGGCTGGAACGGCGTGCAGCACACGCTCATGGCGGAGCTCGCCGGCCCGCGCACGGCCGGCACGGCGGTCGGCCTGGGGCTGGCGATCTCCTCGCTCGGCGTCACGATCGGCCCGCTCATCTTCGGCTGGTGCGTGGGCGCGGCGGGCGGCTTCCGCGGCCCGTGGATCGGGCTGGCGCTCGTGATGCTCGGCGGGCTCGCGCTGCTCTCGCTGGTGCGCGAGCGCCCGCTCTAGTCGACATGGGGGGTTCCGGGCACCCCCCAAGCCCCCCATGCGCGGCTCGGGACGCCCCGGCGGAGCCGTGGCGCCCCTCGAGATACTCCGACGGCCTCCTAGTCTCGTGAGTCAGAAGTTCGTCGGAACATATTCCAACGTTGTCGCGTTCTCTTGTACAAAGGAGGACGCGCATGCCCCCAGGTCGGCCGCTGATACCGTTCA
>DASUPA010000346.1:0-5424 GCA_036276335.1 Candidatus Methylomirabilota bacterium
TCGGCCGTCAGAAAGGCCCCGAGGACGATGATCGACACGTAGTGCAGGTACGCCAGCAGCGGCTCCATGCCGCTCCGATCCTACCCCGAGTCGCCGCCACGATGCGAAAGCCAGAGACCGGCGCCGACGCAGACGAGGCCGAGCGCGAGCGCCGCGCTCACGCGCTCGCCCAGGAGACCGGCGCCGAGCACGGCGGCCGTGAACGGGCTCAGCGCCAGGAACACCGTGACGTCGGTCGCCGGCGCGTTCCCGAGCGCCCAGAGCCAGAGGAAGTACCCCACGCCGCTGCTGCCGCCGATGAAGGCGACGGCCGCCCACCCGCCCGCGCTGAAGGACGGCCACGCCGCGAAGAAGCCCTCGCCGGCGGCGAGGACCGCGAGGAAGCCGACCGAGGCGAGCATCGCGAGCGCGCTCACCGGCACCGTCGGATACCGGCGCAGGTATGGCCGGTAGAGGACGCTGCAGACGGCGCCGCTCAGGGCGGCGGCGAAGACGGCGGCCTCGCCGATCCACGCGTGCGCCGCGCCGTCCGTGGCCCAGGCCTTGTCGCCGAGGGCCACGGCGACGCCCCCGATGGTCACCAGCACCCCGATGACCTTCGTCGCGCCCAGGCGCTCGTGGCCGAGCGCCGCCGCCAGCAGCATCGTGAGCAGCGGGAACGTGGCGAAGATCAGCGCGGCGCGCGCGGACGGGACGAAGCGCAGGCCGTGGTTCAGGAGGGCGATCAGGATGCCGAACTGCGTGATGCCGAGCAGCGCGATCGGAGCCAGATCGCGCGCGGCGAACGCCGGCCGCGGCATCGCGAGCGCGACGGGCAGCAGGCACAGGAAGCCGATCGCGTAGCGCAGCAGCGCCAGCGAGGCGGGCCCCGCCTGATCGACGACGACCCGCGTCGCGACCATGGCCGAGCCGACCTGGATGCCGGTGGCGGCGGCGGCGGCCACGGCCAGCGTCCGACGCGTCAGAGCGCCTTCTCCCAGGTCTCGCCGACGAGGTCGTGACCGAAGCTGTGATGGGGCTCGCTGGCGACCAGCCGGTACCCGGCCGCCTCGTAGATCCGGCGCGCCGACGTCAGGACGCTGTTGGTCCACAGCGTGATGGCTCGATAGCCGGCCTCGCGCGCGAAGCGCTCGCACTCGGCCACGAGGCGCGCGCCGATCCCGAGCCCGCGGGCGCGGGGCTCGACGATGAGCAGCCTGAGCTGGGCGGTGGTCCTGGACTTCTTCACGAGGAAGACGGAGCCGACGGGCTCGCCGTCCTTCTCGGCGATCCAGCAGCGCTCGCGGGCCGGATCGTAGCGCTCGATGAACCTCGCCACCACCGAGGCCACGAGCGCCTCGAAGCGCTCGTCCCACCCGTACTCCTGGGCGTAGAGCGCGCCATGCCGCTGGACGACCCAGCCCATGTCGCCGGCGCGGTGCGGTCGCAGCGTGAACGGCGGCCGGTGGTCGGCGCCGAGGACATTCTCGATCGTCTCCATCGCCTCCAGCACGCGCCGCTGGTCGGCGTCGGCGAGCGGCGCCAGCAGCGCCGCGATCTCGTCGTGGGAGCGGGCGCCGAGCGGGGCGAAGGCCGCCCGGCCGGCCGCCGTGAGCGCCAGGTGGCTGCTCCGCCCGTCGGAATCCGAGCGTGTCCGCGCGATGAGGCCCCTCCGCTCGAAGCCGCGCAGCAGTCGGCTCAGGTAGCCGGCGTCCAGGCGCAGCACCTTGCCCAGCTCGGCCGCGGTCGGGGGGCTCGCGCGGTGCGCCAGCTCGTAGAGCACGCGCACCTCGGCCAGGGAGAACTCGCCGCCGAGGTAGTGGAGCACGCCGATCC
The DNA here is from genome assembly GCA_036276335.1 of Candidatus Methylomirabilota bacterium. GTDB lineage: Bacteria > Methylomirabilota > Methylomirabilia > Rokubacteriales > CSP1-6 > AR12. Next base: position 1,816 of record DASUPA010000346.1, read on the forward strand.
TCGACGTGTAGAAGCGGTTGAACCGCCGGACCGCCTCGACCCGCCGCTCGACCTCCGCCTGCGCCGCCATGGCCACCTCCCCCGGATAATTGTCGATAATCAAGCAAACAGATTGACAATGTCAACGGTGTGACCCTCGGGGGCGTGTAGTACCATCGCCGCACCCAGCGAGGAGGAGCGACCATGCCGATCACGGCCAAGCTGCTGCACGTGGACCTGACGAACCGGGAAACCCGCACGGAAGAGGTCCCCGAGCCGCTGCTCCGGAAGTACCTCGGCGGCGGCGCGCTGGCCGCGCACATCCTGCTGAGAGACTGCCCGCCGAACGCCGATCCGCTGGGGCCGGACAACGTGCTCGTCTTCACGACGAGCGTGATCAATGGCCTGTCGCTCTCGGGCACCAATCGCTACACGGCGGCCGCGAAGTCGCCGCTCACGGGCGGCTACGGCGAGTCCGAGGCGGGCGGCTGGTGGGGGCCCGAGCTGCGCGCGGCCGGGTGGGACGGCGTGGTCGTGCACGGCGCCTCGCCGACACCGGTGTGGCTCTGGATCAAGGACGACAAGGTCGAGTTCCGCGACGCCACGCGGTACTGGGGCAAGCTGACCGGCGAGGTGCAGGACGGCATCGAGGCGGAGCTCGGCGACAGGCGCGTGCGCACGCTGCAGTGCGGCGTCGCCGGCGAGCGCGGCGTGCGCTTCGCCGCCATCGTGAACCAGCTGAAGCACTTCCACGGGCGCGGCGGCCTCGGCGCCGTCATGGGCAGCAAGAAGCTCAAGGCCATCGTCGTGCGCGGCAGCAAGCCGCCGGCGGCGGCCGACAAGGACGGCGCCAAGAAGCAGCTCGTCTTCTTCAAGGACCACTACGACCGCGCCACCGACCGCTTCCACCAGCTGGGCTCGTCGAGCGGCGTGCTGGCGCTCGAGGCGAGTGGCATCCTGCCGACGCGCAATTTCCGCGACGGCTCGTTCGAGGGCGCCAAGGACATCAGCGGCCAGAAGATGCGCGACACCATCCTGGTCAACCGCGGCACCTGCTACGCGTGCGCGGTGGCGTGCAAGCGCGAGGTCGAGGTGAAGGAGCTCGGCGTGACGCCGAAGTACGGCGGGCCCGAGTACGAGACGCTCGCCGCCTCCGGGTCGCTGCTGGGCGTGCGGGACCTGAACAAGCTGGCGCTGATCAACCAGCTGCACGCGCAGTACGTGGTCGACTCCATCTCCTGTGGCGCCGTGATCGCGTTCGCCATGGAGTGCTACGAGCACGCGCTCATCACGAAGGAGATGGCGGGCGGCCTCGACCTCAGCTGGGGCAACGCGGACGCGGTCATCGAGCTGATCCACCAGATCGGCAAGCGCGAGGGGTTCCTCGGCAAGCTGCTCGGCGAGGGTGCCAGGCGCGCGGCCAGGGAGCTCGGCAAGGGCGCCGAGCGCTTCGCCCTGCACGTGAAGGGGCAGGAGCTGCCGATGCACGACCCGCGCGGCAAGAAGGGGCTCTCCCTGGCCTACGCGATCTCCCCGACCGGCGCCGACCACATGGAGGCGCCGCACGACCCGCTCTACGCGGGCTTCCATCCCCAGGGCCATCCGCTCGGTGTGCTGGGACTGATCGAGCCGCTCGATCCGCTCACGCTGGACGCCCGGAAGGTCCGCGCGTTCTACGTCACCCAGCAGGTCTGGAGCGCGTACAACTCCGTCGGCATGTGCGACTTCGTCGGCGCGCCGCTGAACGCCATGCAGCTGCAGCCGATGATCGACTACGTCAACGCGGTCACCGGCTGGAACATGAGCCTCTACGAGCTCATGAAGGTGGGCGAGCGCAACAACACGCTGGCCCGAATGTTCAATGTGCGCGAAGGATTTACACCGGAGGACGACGTCCTGCCCCAGCGTTTGCACGAAGGGATCGGCAACGGCGCCCTGAAGGGCGAGAAGGTGGACCCCGACGAGTTCTTCGCCGCGCGCCGCACCTACTACGAGATGGCCGGCTGGGACCCCCACACCGGTCGCCCCACCGCCGCCAAGCTCGCCGAGCTCGGCATCTCATAGCCCCACCACGAGACGTGCCGCAGTACGCGGCACGCACGCCGCCGTGGTGCGTAGGTAAATAGAGGCACGGCACGGGTTCCCCGGGCCGTGCCGAAGGCTGGGGGTTTGGGGGCCATTTCGGGCCCCCAATACCAACGGGCGGAGCGTCAGTCTTCGATGCGCTTGAGAGCTTTCGCTCCGGCGCGCCGAATGGGCTGAGGCCCCGCCCGCTGTAACAGCGCTCGTTTCGTCAGCCGCCGTCCCGCGGAGGGTTCAGCCCCTCGAGGCGGCGGTACCCACGTCCCTTGCACCGTCGCGCCCCATGACTGCACGCGCGGTGCCACCGACTCAGGGCTTGTGGAAGCGCTCGACGCCGTCCTCGCCGAGCACGCGCACCGCGCGCCCCTCGGCCTCGAGGAAGTTCAGGTGGGCGAGGGTCTCGCCGATGGCGAAGCCGAGCTGGTGCGTGTCGAGCTCGCGGCGGAACAGCACGGGGATGAGCTCGGCGCCCGTCTTCGGCTCGATGAGGGCGTCGGCGGCCTCGCCCAGCCGGGCGTCGTGGTGCTGCACGAGGGCGGAGAGGCGGTGGTGCAGGCCGCGGAAGGGCAGGCCGTGCGACGGCAGCACGAGCGTGTCGGCCGGAAGCGTCAGGAACCGCGCGAGCGAGTCGAGGTAGTAGCGCAGCGGGTTCTCGTGCGGGCGCTCGGGCCACACGCTCACGTTGGTGGTGATGCGCGGCAGCACCTGGTCCCCGGCGATCAGCACCCGCGCGTCCTCGGAGAACAGGCAGGCGTGCTCGGGGGAATGGCCCCGCGCGGTGATGACGCGCCAGCGCCGCCCGTCGATGGTCACCGTCTCGCCGTCGGCGATGGGCATGAAGTGGAACGGCAGGCCGCCCACGAGCCCGGGATAGTGGTTGCCCCGCGCGCGGATCTTCACCAGGTGGTGCTCGGCGATGCCGTGCCTGCGATAGTGGATCACGCGGCGGTCCAGGTCGGCGTCGTCGCGGCTTCGCAGCGCGTACTCCGCTGCCAGCCACTCCGTCTGCGTGCACCAGAGATCCGCGTTCCAGCGCTCGGTGAGCCACGAGGCGTTGCCGATGTGATCCGGGTGAAAGTGCGTGACGAGGACGCGCCGGATGGGGCGGTCCTCGAGGCCGTGCGCGAACAGCTGCTCCCAGCGCTCGCGCGTGGGCGGCAGGGCCAGGCCCGTGTCCACGGCGGTCCAGCCGTCGCCGTCCGCGAGCAGCCAGAGGTTGATGTGGTCCAGCTGGAACGGCAGCGGCATCCGCAGCCACCGGATGCCAGGCGCCACGTCGATCGTCGCCGCCGGCGCCGGCGGCTCGCTCCAGGGATGCTCGAGGGCCATGCCGCTGAGTTTACCAGCCATGCCGTGGTCGGCGACCACAGCCTCGGCCCTCGCTCTACGCGCGCAGCCCTGGCATGTCGAAGCTGCGCTGCTTCAGGTCGGCCACCAGCGAGGCGGCCTGGTCCTTCGTCAACGCGACCAGCGGCGGACGGACCGTCGCCCACTCCGGGAGCCCCGACCAGTGCGCGACGGCCGCCTTGAGCGCGGGGATCATCGGAT
>DASUPA010000347.1:0-10018 GCA_036276335.1 Candidatus Methylomirabilota bacterium
CGCGGTGATGGGCTTCACGGTCTGGGCCGGCGCGATCTTCATCGTCGTGAACCTGCTCGTCGACGTCGCCCACACCCTCGTCGACCCGCGCGAGCGCACGACCTAGGATGAGCGCCCTCCGCGCGGTCTGGTTCGTCCTCACGCGGCTGGCCCGGGACCGGTCGGCGCTGGTGGGGCTGGTGCTGATCGCGCTGCTCGTGGTGTGCGCGGCGCTGGCGCCGGTGCTCGCGACGCACCCGGAGGACGTGTTCGAGCTGCACCCGGCGGAGCGGCTCCAGGCGCCGAGCATCGCGCACTGGCTGGGGACCGACCGGATGGGCTCGGACGTGTACAGCCGCCTGCTCTTCGGCGCGCGGATCACCATCCTGATCGGGGTCATCGCGGTCGGCGCCTCGCTGGTCATCGGCGTGCCGATCGGGCTCGTCGCCGGCTACTTCCACGGCTGGCCGAGCGACGCCCTGATGCGCGTGTCCGACATCTTCCTGGCGGTGCCGCAGGTGGTGCTCGCCATCGCCATCGCCCAGACGCTGGGTCCGTCGCTGCCGAACGTCATCCTGGCGCTCTCGGTCACCTACTGGCCCTGGTTCGCGCGGGTGGTCTACGCGGAGACGCGCGCGCTGCAGAAGGAGATCTTCGTCGAGAGCACGGCGGCGCTCGGCGCCTCGCCGTGGCGACTCACCGTGCTGCACGTGCTGCCCAACATCGCCTCGCCGATCATCGTGCGCGCGTCGATCGGCATGGGCTTCACGATCCTCACCGCGGCCGCCCTCGGCTTCCTCGGGCTCGGGCCGCCGCCGCCGACGCCCGAGTGGGGGCGCACCATCGCCGAGTCGCGCGAGTTCCTCCCCGACGCGTGGTGGTACGCGGCGGCCCCGGGCCTGGCCATCTTCCTGACGGTGATGGGGTTCAACCTGCTCGGCGACGGCCTGCGCGACGTGCTGGATCCGCGGCTGCGCCGGAGCCGCACGGCCGGGAATGCCTGAGCTGCTCGCCGTCCGCGGACTGCGCGTCGAGTTCGCCACCGACCGCGGGCCGGCGCAGGTGCTCGACGGGATCAGCCTCGACGTCGGGCCCGGCGAGGTGGTGGGGCTCGTGGGCGAGAGCGGCTGCGGCAAGACGACGCTCGCGCGGGCGATCCTCGGCGTCCTGCCCGCCGGGGCCGCGCGCATCCGCGACGGCGAGGTGCGCTTCAAGGGCGCGGACCTCCTGCGGGAGGACCCCCGCGTGGTGAACGACCACGTCCGTGGCCGCGCCATCACCTTCATCCCCCAGGATCCGTTCACCTCGTTCAGCCCGCTCTTCTCCGTCGAGACGCAGATGATGGACCTGATGAAGTGGAAGTCCCCGCGCGCGACGAACGGCGGCGGTCCGCCGTCGATCTTCCGGCGGTACCCCCGCGCGCGCTACCGCGCCGACCGCGAGGCGGTGCTGGAGGCCCTGCGCGCCGTCCAGATGCCCGAGCCGGCGCGCGCGCTGCGACGGCTGCCGCACGAGTTCTCGGGCGGCCAGCGCCAGCGCCTCATGATCGCGATGGCCCTGCTGCCGCGCCCGGACCTGATCATCGCCGACGAGCCCACGACCGCGCTCGACGTGACCATCCAGGCGCAGATCCTCCGGCTGCTGCGCGAGCTGGTGAAGGAGCGCGGCGTGTCCGTGCTCTTCACCACGCACGACCTCGGTACGGCGCACGAGATCTGCGACCGCGTCGTCGTCATGTACGCCGGCCAGGAGATGGAGGCGGCGCCGACCGACGCCTTCTTCGGTCGCCCCGCGCACCCGTACACGCGGCGGTTGCTCGCCAGCGTGCCGAGCCCCGACGGCGAGATCCGCGACATCCCGGGCGAGGTGCCGAGCCTGGTCGCGCCGCCGTCGGGGTGCCGCTTTCATCCGCGCTGCGACTACGCGACCGCCGAGTGCCGGGAGGTCCGCCCGGCCCCCCGCGAGCTCGGCGAAGACCACACCGTCCGCTGCCACCACCCGGTCGACGCGCCGGCCGGAGTCGATCGGTGACCGCCGACAGATGAACGCGCCGCTCCTCGAGATCGTGGAGCTCGTGCGCCACTTTCCCGTGCGCAGCGCCTTCGGGCGCCGGGTCGGGTGGCTGCGCGCCGTCGACGGCGTGTCGCTCACCGTCCTGCCGGGCGAGACCCTCGGCCTCGTCGGCGAGAGCGGGTGCGGCAAGTCGACGCTGGGCAAGACGGTGATGGGGATCCACGCGCCGACGGCCGGCGACATCCGGTTCGCGGGGCGCGAGATCGGCCGGCTGCCCCGGCGCGCGCGGCGGGCGGTCGCGAAGGACCTCCAGTACGTCTACCAGGATCCCGGCGCCTCGCTCGACCCGCGCTGGAAGGTGGGACCCCTGCTGCACGAGCCGCTCAAGATCCACACGGCGCTCTCGCGCGCGGAGCGAGAGCGCGAGGTGCGCGCGATCCTCGCCGCCGTCGGGCTCCCGGACGCGCACCTGGACCTCTACCCGCACGAGCTGAGCGGCGGCCAGCAGCGTCGCGTGGGGCTGGCGCGCATCCTCACCCTGCGCCCGCGCCTCGTGATCCTGGACGAGCCCACCTCGGGGCTCGACGTGTCGGTGCAGGCCAGCGTGCTCAAGCTCTTCCGGAGCCTCCAGGAGAGCTTCGCGCTCACCTACGTGTTCATCTCGCACGACCTCTCGGTGGTGCGGGCGATGTGCGCGCGCATCGCGGTCATGTACCTTGGCAAGATCGTGGAGCTCGGGCCGACGGCGGCCGTCTTCGAGAAGCCGCGGCATCCCTACACCCAGTCGCTGCTCGCCGCGGTGCCGCGCATCGGCGGCCGCCGCGTCACGCAGGACTTCGCGCTGGAGGGCGAGCCACCCAACCCGCGCGACGTGCCGAGCGGCTGCCGCTTCCGCACGCGCTGCCCCCTCGCCCAGGCGCGGTGCGCGGCGGAGGAGCCGCCGCTCCGTCCCCTCGACGGCCGCACGGTGGCCTGCCACTTCGCCTGACGCGCGAGGTATCGTTCCAGCATGGCCCAACTGAAGCCGACGAAGCGGGCGCGCCTTCCGGACCGGGCGTTCGCCTACATCGACGAGCGCGGCCGGCGGCGCCTGCCCATCCACGACAAGGCGCACGTGCGGAACGCGCTCGCCCGCTTCGGCCAGGTGCACTTCGAGAGCGACGCCGCGAGGGAGCGCGCCCGCAAGCGACTCCTCAACGCGGCGAGGCAATACCGCATCGTCCCCGTCGGGTTCATCACGCGGCAGCTGGAGTCGGAGCGGAAGTACGCGACCGCCCGGATCCAGGCCACCGCCACCGCGGCCGCGGCCCTGCCCACCGGCTTCGTCACCCTGCTGATGAGCGACATCGAGGGATCCACCGTCCTGCTCCGCCGGCTGGGCGACCGCTACGGCGCCCTGCTCAACGACGTGCGCGGCGTGCTGCGCGCCGCCGTGACGCGCGCGGACGGCCGCGAGATCGATGCCCGCGCCGACGAGTTCTTCGCCGTCTTCGAGCGCCCCGCCGCGGCCGTGGAGACGGCGGTGGCCGTCCAGCGGGAGCTCGAGGCGACGGCGTGGCCGGACCGGATCGAGGTTCGGGTCCGCCTCGGGATCCACAGCGGCCGGCCCACGGTCACGGACGTCGGGTACATCGGCCTGGCCGTCCACACCACGGCGCGCGTCTGCGCCGCCGCGCACGGCGGACAGATCGTCGTCTCCGCGGCCACGCGCGCGGCGATCGGCACGTCGCCGCCGTCCGGTGTGCGTTTCCGCAACCTGGGTCGACACCGTCTGCAAGGCCTCCCGGACCCCGAGCCGCTGTTCCAGGTCCAGGCGCGGGGCTTGCGTCTCGCGTTTCCACCGCCCAGGGTCCAGCCCCGCACGCGCCGGCCACGCGCGGATCGTCCCGGTCACCGTCCCGACGCGGCCCAGCTCGAGCTGCCGCAGCCGCCCGCCTGACGGCCCGCCCGCCATGCCACTCGTATCTTTCCGCGGGGTGCAGAAGATTTACCGGTCGCTGCACGGCGTCGACTATCCGGCCGTGGACGGGTTCGATCTCGACATCGAGGCGGGCGAGTTCATCTGCCTGCTCGGTCCGAGCGGCTGCGGCAAGACCACGGTGCTCAAGCTGCTCGCCGGCTTCGAGGCGCCGACGGCGGGGCAGATCCTCATGAACGGCCGGCCGGTGACCGGCGCCAGCCGTGATCGCGGGGTGGTCTTCCAGGGGGACGATTCCCTCTACGGCTGGCTCACCGCGGTCGAGAACGTCGAGTTCGGTTTGCGCATGCGCGGCATCGGCAAGACGGAGCGGCGGGAGCGCGCGCGGCATCATCTCCAGCTGGTCGGTCTCACCGGCCAGGAGCGGAAGTACCCGGCCGAGCTGTCCGGCGGGATGAAGCAGCGCATCCAGATCGCCCGCGCGCTGGTGAACGAGCCGGCCATGCTGCTGATGGACGAGCCGTTCGCCGCGCTCGACGCGCAGACGCGCGCGCTCATGCAGCTGGAGCTCGCCAACCTCTGGCAGGCCACCCGGACGACGGTGCTGTTCATCACCCACGACATCGACGAGGCGGTGACGCTCGGCACGCGCATCGGGGTGATGCGCGCGGGGCCAAGCTCGGACGTCAAGGGTGTGATCGACGTGGCGCTCGACGGCGCGCGGAGCCGCACCGACGACGCCTTCCTGAAATACTACAAGCAGGTCTACGAGATGATCCGCGACGAGGTGGCGGCCTCGATCGCCCGGGGCGTCCGGTGAGCGCGCCCGCGCCGGCCGCGCAGCAGTTGTGGCGGGTCTACGGCGGCTACGCAGTCGGCTTCGCGAGCCTGTTCGTCCTCTGGCACCTTGCGTCCGTGTACCTGGTCAGCTCCGTGCTCTTCCCGCCGCCGGCGACGGTCTTCCGCAAGGGCGTGACGCTGGCGCAGAGCGGCGTGCTGTTCGAGCACCTCTTCGCGAGCGTCCAGCGCATCCTCATCGGCTTCCTCGCCGGCTCGCTGCTCGGGATCCCGATCGGCCTCGCCATGGGCTCGTTCCGGCCCGTGCGCGAGCTGCTGGAGCCGTACACGGAGTTCCTGCGCTTCATCCCGTCGGTGGCGATGATCACGGTGGCGGTGATCTGGTTCGGCATCGGCGAGGCGTCGAAGATCTTCCTCATCATCTACACGACGATCTTCATCGTCATCATCAACACGGCGGCCGGCGTCTCCGCCATCGCGCCCAACAAGATCCGCGCCGCGCAGGCGCTGGGCGCCACGCGCGCGCAGATCTTCCTGCACGTGGCGCTGCCGGCCACGGTCCCCTACATCCTCACGGGCATGCGGCTGGCGATGAGCAACTCGTTCACCACCATCGTGGCCGCCGAGCTCATCGCCGCCAACGAGGGGCTCGGCAAGATGCTGTGGGACGGTCGCATGTTCATGCTCGTGGACGACATCTTCGTGTCGCTCGTCACGCTCGGGCTGCTCGGGTTCGCCGTGGACCGCCTGTTCCGCTGGAGCATCTACACCTTCGCGGGGAAGTACTCACCGGTCACCTAGAACGACAGGAGGAGACGGTCATGCTGAGACGTGGTGTGCAGTGCCTGCTGCTCGCGGCCGTGCTGCTGTGGACCGGCGCCGTCTCGGCGCAGACGAAGATGACGATCGCCACCGGCGTCGACCCGGTGTTCTCGGCGTACTACGTCGCGCAGGAGGCCGGGCTCTTCAAGAAGCACGGGCTGGACGTGCGGATCAACACCGGCCCGTCGGGCTCGGCCATGGTCTCCTTCCTCGTCAACAACCAGATCGACTCGGCCTTCGGCTCCGAGATCGCCGGCGTCAGCAACCACAACCTCGATCCGAACGTGGTCGTGGTGGCCCAGGCCACGCGGCTGGTCCGCTGGATCGCCGTGGTCGGCCGCAACGTCGACAGCCTCGATCAGCTCAAGGGCAAGAAGGTCGGCATCGCGCGCGGCTCCGGCGGCGAGGTGTTCTGGCTCGCCATGCTCGAGAAGCTCAAGCTGAACCCGGCGGACTACACGGTGGTCAACGTCGAGGCGCCGGAGATGGTGGCCGCGCTGGAGCGCGGGAACATCGACGCCTACGCGGTGTGGGAGCCGTGGGTGACGCGCGGGCTCGGGGCCGTCAAGAACACCAAGGTGCTCCGCGACCAGGAGGGCATCCTCGAGCAGGGCGTGTACATCTACATGAACCGGGACTGGATCCAGAAGAACCCTGGACCGGCGCAGGCGTTCATCCGGGCGCTCGTGGACGCCACCGAGATCATCAACAAGGACCGCAAGCGCGCGGCCAAGCACGTGTCGGACTTCCTCAAGAACCTCGACCCGCCGCTCGTCGAGCAGCTCATGACGAAGCTGCGGTTCGAGATGGTCTTCGACGACTTCACCGTCAGCATGTTCCGGCTGGCGGAGACGCAGCTCAAGCAGCAGGGCAAGCTCACCAAGCCACTCGACTATGGCGCCTTCCTCTATCCCGATCTGATGCGCAAGGTGCTCCCGGAAAAGGTGAACTACAAGCCGTAGGGGCGCGCCCGGCGGGCGCTCACCAGACGAACAGGATGACGGACGCCGCGAGCAGCGCGCCCATCGCGCCGTTGAACGTCCGCCGCGCGCGCGGCGACCGGAGGAAGCGCTGCAGGACGGCGCCGAACGCGAGCCAGGGCAGGCAGGCGGGCAGCGATGCGAGCACGAAGACGAGGCCGAGCGCGGCGGCCTGCGCCGCCGCGCCGTCGGCGCGCCCGTCGAGGAAGGTCGCCGCCGCGCTCGCGGACACGAGCCACGACTTCGGGTTGATCCACTGAAACGCCGCGGCGCCGACGAATCCCACCGGTGCCGCATCGCGGGCGGTGGCACCGGCGCGGTCGGCGGTCGCGATCTTCCACGCCAGCCAGCACAGCACCACGACGCCACACCACTTGACGGCCGCCAGGACGCCGGGGTTGTCCAGGATCAGGGTGCCGAGACCGAGCGCGACGACCGCCATCATGAGCCCCATGCCGAGCGTCACGCCGAGCAGGCACGGCAGGCCGCGCAGAACGCCGACGTTCGCCCCCGTCGCCGTGAGCAGCGCGTTGCTCGGACCCGGCGTGCCGGCCGCGACGACCGCGAACACGAAGAAGGCGAGCCCCTGCTCCAGCGTCACCGGCCGCTCCCCCGCGAACCTGGATACACTCCTCTCATGACCCCAACGCTAGGCCGGTCGGGTCACGAGGGTCTTGAACGATCGTGCGGCGCGGGCGACTGGCTACGCGGGCGCGGTCCGGTCGACGGCGTCGAGCTGCTCCGCGCCCGGTTCCGCGGCCGCGCCTTCACCCGACATCGCCACGACACCTACGCGATCGGCGTGACCGAGGCCGGTGTCCAGGTGTTCGACTACCGCGGCCGGACGGAGCGCAGTACGCCCGGTCACGTCGTCGTGCTACATCCCGACGAGACGCACGACGGCCGCCCCGGCACGGCGGACGGGTTCGGCTATCGCATCGTCTACGTCGAGCCGGCGCGGATCGCCGCCGCCGTCGCGGCGATCCGCGGACGCGGGGGGCCGCTGCCGTTCGTCCGCGTGCCGGTCTCGCGCAGCGCGACGCTCGCCCGCGCGGTGACGGAGGCGTTCCGGTCGCCGCCGGAGCCCCTGGCGCTCGATGCGCTCGTGGTGCGACTGGCCGAAGGGCTGCTCGATCTCGCGCAGGGCGCCGACGGCGCCGGCGCTCCACGGCGGCTCGACCATGCGGCCCTGGCCCGCGGCCGCTCGTTTCTCGACGGCCGTCGCACCGTCGTGCGCTCGGACGAGCTGGAAGCGGTCACCGGGCTCAGCCGCTACGATCTCGCCCGGCAGTTCCGGGCGTGGTACGGGACCAGCCCGTACCGCTACTCGCTGCTGCGGCGGCTCGACTTCGTCCGGACCGAGCTGGGCCGCGGCCGGCCGCTGGCCGACCTGGCGCTGGCCGGCGGCTTCGCCGACCAGGCTCACCTCACCCGCATGTTCCGGGCGGCGTACGGCGTCACGCCGGGCCGCTACGCGACGCTCGTCACGCGCGCCCGCCTCACCGGCCCCGGCGGCGCGCGGCGGCGACGATGATGTCGGCGGCTTCGTCGGCGCTCAGCGCGTCGGTGTTGACGACCAGATCGTAGTGGGTCGGCAGCTCCACCGCGAGGTCGTAGAAGCGCTGGAAGTAGTCGGCCCGGGCCCGGTCGTCGTCCTCGATGAACGCCGCGGCGTCGCCGTGGCCGGTCTGGGCGGCGCGCCGCACGCGCGTGGCGGCCGATGCCGTGACGAGCACCCGCAGGACGTCGCGCCGGCCCGCCAGCGGGATCGCCGCCCCGTGCGAGACGATGACGGCGTCGCCCCGGTCGGCCGTCTCACGGATCGCCTCGACGATGAGCGACCGCAGCGTCGCGTCCGGCGCCACCGCGTCCGGGACCAGCGTGCCGCCGCCGACGCCGGCGACGTGCACCGCCTCCGTCATGCCGGCGAAGAGCCGCTCGAGAAACGTCTTCCGCCGCTCGGCGTCGGCCACCAGCGCCGCCTCGACGCCTTCCTTCCGGGCGGCGAGGGTGATGATCTCCTCGTCGAGATAGCGGAACCCGAGACCGGCGGCCACCGTGTGCCCGATGGTCTCGCCGCCGGCTCCGGTCGCGTGCGAGATCGTCACGACGCGCGTCTCCATCTCCGACCTCCTAGCCTGAATTACTCATGAACGCCGCAGCGGCCCGTCGGGCGGGTGGCGCCGCCCGCCGAGCGCACCGATCGTTCATGGTTAGTTCGAGCCGGGCGAAGCGCGCGGCCGGGGCGGGACCTCGAAATCCGCCGCCCAGCGGTCCAGGAAGAGCGCGAGCATCTTCGTCCGCTCGAGCAGCGAGGCGACCTCGATGAACTCCTCGTCGCTGTGCGCGCGGCTGCCCCTCGGGCCCATGCCGTCGAGCGTCGGGGCGATGGCGGAGGTGTGATTGCCGTCCGACCCGCCGCCCGTCTTGATGGCGCGCACGTCGACGCCCAGGTCGCGGCCGACCGCACGCATGATCCGGAGCAGGCGCTCGGTGCCGGGCAGGCCCGGCGGCCACGGCGGAAAGTGGAGCTGGCCGCGGAAGCTCGGCACCGTGCCGGGCACGTGCGGCGCCTCGCAGATCTGGCGCATGGCGGCGATGGCGGCGTCCGCGTCCGCCTGGCTCCACGCGCGCAGGTCGATCTCCGCCGCGGCGTGCGGCGCGACGACGTTGGGGCGCTCGCCGCCGCGCACAGTGCCGACGTTCACGGTCACGCCCGTCTGGAAGTCGGTGAGCGCGTGCAGCGCGGTCACCTTCTGCGCAAGGTCCCAGATGGCGCTGGCGCCCAGCTCCGGCTGGAGGCCCGCATGCGACGCCTTACCCTTCACCTCGAGCTGGAACGTCCCCGCCCCCTTGCGTGCCATCACGTACTCGCCGCCGGGCCGGGCCGGCTCGAGGATGCCGACGCTGTGCGCCCGGTGGGCCTCCGCCTCGATCACCGGCCGCGACGTGGGCGACAGCCGCTCCTCGTCCGAGTTGAAGACCACGACCACGCTCGTCTCCGCCCAGGCGCGCGTGGAGGCCTCCCTGTGGGCGCGCAGTGCGTAGAGCAGCGCGACGAGCCCGCCCTTCATGTCGTAGACGCCCGGCCCCCACGCGCGGCCCTGCGAGTCGACGTGGAAGGGACGCTGCTTGGCGGTGCCGGACGGAAACACGGTGTCGTAGTGGCCGACGAACAGGAAGCGCTTGGCGCCCGTGCCCGGCTTCTCGCCGACGAGGTGGTCGCCGAAGCGCTCGGTGGCCACCCGGCGGAGCGCGAAGCCGAGGCCCTCCAGGCGCTCGGCGAGGATGGCGCCGACGCGGTTCACGTCCAGCACGTCGTCGGTGCCGCTGTCGTGGTTCACGAGGCGCGCGAGGAACTCGATCTGCTCGTCGCGCCAGCCGTCGAGGCGGTCCAGGAGGTCTCGCATGGCCGGTATGGTAACGTGGGCGCCCCAGGAGGGCAGCGCCCGTGCAGATCGGCGTGGACATCGGCGGCACCTTCACCGACATCGTGGCCCTGGACCGC
>DASUPA010000348.1:0-6694 GCA_036276335.1 Candidatus Methylomirabilota bacterium
ACGGCTGGTGAGCATGCGTGTGGCATGCAACGCCCGCCTCCGGGACGCGGTGTTCCATTGGGCCGCCAACAGCATTCGACTGGACACACGCTGCCGGGCCCACTACGACCGTCTGCGTCAGCGGCACAACCACGCCCGCGCCCTGCGCGGCGTAGCCGATCGATTGCTCGCTACGCTCATCACCATGCTGGCAACGGGTACGCTGTACGACCCCCAACGCCGGCGTCTCACTGTGGCTTGACAGCGCGTGGGGAGTCCACTCCGCCGCGCCGGCCGGGCCACACCCGGCGCCACCCGCCCGACACACCCGTCGCGGCGTTCCCCCAGACAGGCGCACCGCACGGTCGATTTGCGTGGTCCCCGCCGCTCGCGCCCGCGGGGCGGGGGGTCGCGGCGGGGACCCGTGCTTCAGGGTACTGCGTCGGACCCGGCCGTCATCGTTGTCCCCAGACAGGCGCACCCCACAGTCGATTTGCGTGGTCCCCGCCGCGCCCCCCCGCCCCGCGGGCGCGAGCGACGCAGCGTGTGGTCGCTCAGGGGAAGTTGTAGCGACTGATGTGCAGGTGGACGCCGTGGCTGCCGGCCGGCTCCACCGTCACCTCGCCGGTACCGTCGAGCCGCGGCGTGCCCGCCTTGCGCAGCGCCGCCGTGAGCCCGAAGAAGTCCTCGGCGACGAGCGAGAGCGCAACCATGCCCTCGGTGCCGCCGACCTCCGCGGCCGGCACGACCAGCAGCGCGCCGTTGCCCACGGCCAGCATCGTGCGCGGGCCGCCGTTCATCGCCATCTCCTGGAAGCCGAAGAGCGCCTGGAAGCGCCCGGCGGTGTGCTTCACGTCCTGGGCGCCGATGACGAGGCGCTTGAGCCGGAGCGGCGAGGCGTGCGACGTGCCCTCGCCGGCCGGCGGCGTCGCCAGCTCGACGAGCACGCCGGCGCACGCTCGTGGATGGAGGAAGGCGATCTGGCCCGCCAGGCCCGCGCGTGGAGCCTGGTCGATCAGCTCGACGTTCCGCTCCCTGAGGGCGGCCAGCGACTTGGCCACGTCCGACGTCTCGAAGCAGAGGTGGTGGAGCCCCTCGCCGCGCCGCTCGAGGAAGCGGCCGATGCCGGTGGCCGCCGTGAGCGGCTCGAGCAGCTCGATCTCGGTGTCGCCGGCGGCCAGCAGCGCCGCGCGGACGCCCTGGTCGGGAATCTCGCGCTCCTTGAGGAGCGGCAGGCCCAGCACGTCGCGATAGAACCGATAGGCGTCGGTGAGACGCTTCACCACGACTCCGACGTGATGAATTCGGCGCATGACCGGAGGCTCCTCCTCAGCGGACGAATGCCGCGACCCGTCCCGCGCGGGCGTCGCGGATACGGACACGGTGGTTGGGCAGCAAGGTGGCGGGCAGGCGCCGGGGGGACACCCAGTCGAGCGCCAGCGTCTCGTCGCACGTCGTCAGCTCGCCGCCGCGCACCACGCACTCGAAGCAGACGTTGACGTAGTGCCAGCAGTTGCCGTCGGGATAGCGGACGACCTGCAGCGCGGGATCCGAGTACACGCCGACGAGTCGCCGCGGCACGACGATGAGGCCGGTCTCCTCCAGCACCTCGCGCGCCACCGCCGCCGCCAGCGACTCGCCGATCTCCACGGAGCCGCCGGGCAGGCCCCACTGCCCGCCGTCCGACCGCTGCTGGAGCAGCAGCCGGCGCCGGCGGTCGAAGATCACGGCCGAGACGCTGGGCCGGACGCCGAGCGCCCGCTCGTGATCGCGCTCGAGCGTGATCACGGCGACACCGTACCGGACGCCACGCGGCTCCGCAAGCTCAGGCCGCCGTGAACAGTCGCTGGAACTGCTCCCACGGGACGGGCGGCGCCGCCGCCACGCCGGCGTTCTCCTCGACGTGGCCGACGGATTTCATCCCGACCAGCGCCGTCCCGACGCCGGGCGTGGACCTGACGAACTGGAGCGCCCGCTGGGCGTCGGTGGCGAGGCCGGGCAGGAAGTCGGCGATCACGGGCGGCAGATTCTGGGCGAGCTTGCCCTGATAGATCGGCGCCGAGGCCATGACGTACAGGCCGAGGCGGCCGGCGGCGTCGAGCGCCGAGACCATCGCGTCGCCCAGCCGCTGGTTGCCGCGCGTGAACGCCTCCGGCATGGCCAGGTTGTACGGCAGCTGGATGACGCGGAAGTGATGGCCGTCACCGGCGATCTGGCGCGCCAGCGTGGTGAGCTCGACGAGCGACAGGTAGTCGGTCTCGGACGGATCCTGGCGATAGCCGTTCCACGTGGCGGTGCCGTACACGGCGATGCGCCCGTCCGCGGCCGCGTGCTCCAGCGCGGTGAAGGCCTCGCGCATCCGCGTCATGAACGCCTCCCGGTCGAGCTCGCCCAGCTCGCTCTCCGGGTTGTGGACGTAGTAGACGTCGATCGTCTCGACGCCGAGATTGGCGCGGCTCCGCTCGATCTGGTCGTCGAGATAGCGCGGCGTCATGCAGTGCGCGCCCCCGGCCACGTCGCCCGGCTGCACGATCCCCGTGCGGACGTACGTATCGCTGAAGTACGCCCGCGGGTCGGGCGGGACGCCGCCGTCGAAGGGGATGAAGCCGCCCTTCGTGGCCAACAGGATCTCGTCGCGCGCGAACGCGCCGCGCGCGATGCCCGCCGCCAGCGCGCGGCCGATGGCGCGCTCGCTGCGCTGGTGGCGGTAGTTCACCGCGCTGTCGACGACGTTGATGCCGCGCTCGAGCGCGCGCGTGACCGCCTTCTCGTAGGCCTGGTCGGTGGCGTCGTCCTCGCGCCCGAGGTAGGTGCCGATGCCCAGACTCGACACCCGGAGCCCGCCGTGGAACGCCCGGAAGTGGTCGGCGGGCAGGCGGCTGGCGAATCGCGTGACGTAGCGGGCGGTGCCGTCCGTCGTGGCGCGGCCGGGAATCATCGCTTCCATTATCGGTCTCTCAGCCCTCGCGATAGAAGAGAAGCAGCAGCCCGACCGCGGCCAGGCAGCCCCGCCAGCTCCACGCGGGCCAGCCGCCGGCCTCGGGCAGGCGCAGCTCGAGCCAGCGGCCCCAGCCGGCGAAGACGCCCAGGATGGCGATCGGCGCGTGTGTCACCTCGATCAGGAACTCGTCCTTGAGGTTGAACATCGCGTGCGAGTGCGTGAGCAGCAGGCCGCCGCCGACCGCGCACAGCAGAGGGAAGACGTACGCCCAGGGGCGCTCGGCCAGCCGTCCGGTGCGCACCATCCATTCGAAGACGGCGAACGCCACCACGAGCACGACGAACGCACGGTGCTGGAGCACGTCGGGCAGCGTCAAGCTCTCCCAGAAGCCGGCGGGACCCAGCGGCCACGCCCGCGGATCGCTGCGCACGACGAGGAAGGCGGCCATCCCGAGGAAGACGAGGGGCCAGTGGCGCGCCGCGCGGGCCCCGGCGCGCTCGGCCATCGCGAGGATCGCCATCGCCACCACGAACAGGCCGGCCCAGTGGTGATTGAACTCCGACCACGCGCGCTCGACCGGCATGCGCGCGACCTGGCGGCCCATGAGGGGATCCGCGGCGCGGAGCAGCTCGTCGATGGGCGGGCTCGTGAGCCGCGGCGGCGCCGGCCGGAATCGCGCGGCGACCTCGGCCACCGTCGCGCGGTCGATCGTGACGTCGACCGCGGGGGGCAGCGACGTGAGCGAGGCCGCGGCGAACAGGATGGTGATCCCGAGGCCGAGCTCGACCTCGACGAACCGGAACAGCCGCACCGCGGGCTCCCCGGCGGCCTCGCGGACGGCGCGCATGTTGGCGTAGGCGAGGCCGAGCGCGGCGATCAGCAGCAGCACCTTGCTCAGGACCATGATGCCGTAGGCGGTGCCGACGAAGGCCGCCGCCTCGCCGACGTACATCCACGTGAGCGCCGCGCCGGCGAGGACGATCCCGGCCATGGATCGAAACGCGAGCGTCGAGAACCGCCGGACGAGCGGGCCGGCGGCGACCGCCACCGGATCGGGCAGCGTGGCCAGCACGGCCGCGTGCCGGCGCCGCCACGCCGCGTACAGCGTCAGGTGGGCGAGGCCGCCGACCCAGACGGCGGCCGCCACCTGGTGCGCGGCGTCGAGCGCCAGCAGCGGCGCCCGGTACTCGACGCGCGCGACCGCGTGGCTCAGGATCGCCGAGGAGGCGACCAGCACCGTCGCGCCGACGGCGAGCGCCGCCCACGAGGCGCCGGGGCACGCGCGGCTGGCCATGCGCCACGCGAGCGCCGCCACGCCGAGCGCCCAGGCGACGCGGGCGGCCGCCGTGAGCGCGAACGTGGTCGTGAAGAACTCCGCCGCCGGCCAGCCGCCGTGGGCGCTCGCCAGCGCGCCCAGGCTCACGAGCACCACGACCGCCTGGGCGGCCCCGGCACCCGCCGCCGCCACCGCCACCGCCCGGAGCGCGAGCACCGTCGGGCCGTCCGGCTTGACGTGCGGCTCCGCGCGGAGCACGAAGCGGAGCCAGGCGACACCGCCCAGGGCGACGCTGGCAAGGACAAGGATCAGGCCCCGCAGGAGGACGTCGACGAACCCGGCCATGCGTCAGGGAGCCAACCGGAAGCCGTAGCTGCCGTTGACGACGTGCCCGTCCGTCGAGAAGACGTGCCACTCGACGCGCCAGAGCCCGGGCGCCAGCGGCGGCACCACCGCGCGCAGCGTCTCGGCCGGCTGGTCGTCAGCGCCGGCGATCGGGGCCCTGGCCACCCGGCCGCGCTCGTCGACGAGCTGGACGCGCGACAGACGCTTCTCGACGCGGTTGTTGAAGCGGAGGCTCACGTACGGCGGCGAGGCGGCGACGACGGCGTCGGGAGCGGGCGTGGCAGCGAGCAGGAGCGAATGGGCCGGCGCCGGCGTCGCCCACGTCGCGAGGCCGGCGGCGAGCCCCAGGCCGAGGAGCACGGTCAACGCCAGTCGTCGAGGACCAGATGCGTGGGGTCCTCGTAATCCTCCTGCTTGCCCTTCTGCATGCGCACCATCGTGAAGTCGACGTGGTACCCGCACCTGACCAGAGTGCTGTAGGCGAGCCAGTAGCGCAAGTACACCGGCAGGATCACTCGCTGGACGCCGAGGTCGTGGCCGAAGTCCTCGACGGACGCCACGAACTGCTCGAGGTGCTCCACCCGCTTGTGCGCGGGGTCGATCGCCAGGTACTTGACGTAGAGCGCGCCCGTCGGCGCCTCGCTCACGCCCGGCGTGTGAACGACGGCGAAGCCGATCAGGTCGCGGCCTCGCTCCAGCAGCAGCGTGTCGCCCAGGGCGAGGCCGTCGACGATCTCGACCTCCTTGGCGACGTCCAGGCCGCGGCAGATGGCGTTCGTGATCTTGTGGAAGCGTGCGAGCGAGGCCTTCTTCCGCGTCTCCTCGAGCGTCGAGTAGCGCCGCACCGTCAGCGGCCCCCGCGCCAGCTTCGTGGCCGGGCGCGGGGCACCCCGGTCCAGCTGGCGGCTCATCACCGCGGCCAGCATCTTCGGCTGGTAGCCGAACTTGTGGTAGAGCGCCAGGTGCTTGGGGCTCGTCGGGTAGGTCATCACGCCCTGCAGCGTCGTCTTGTTCTCGTCGAAGAACTCCTGGGTGCCGCGGATGAGCTGCTGCCCGATCGTCTGGTTGTGATAGTTGGTGAGGACCGCCACCGGACCGAGCAGGCCGACCGACCCCCAGCACACGGCGAGCGCGGCCCCGACGATCTTGGCGCCGTCCTCCTCCGCCACGTAGCAGCCCCACGGCTCCATCAACCAGCGGTGGTGGACGTACTGCGCGCCGCCGAACGCCTGCCGCGGGCGCGTGCCGAGCTGCCGCTCGAGGAAGTCGCCGAAGGCGTGCTCGAACACGTCCTTGACCCGCGAGAGGTCGCCCTTGCGGACGCGCCGCACCTGGACCTTCGGCAGGCGGCCCTGCGGGTCCAGTCCCACGCGGTCGACCGTCGCCCTCACGAGGCTCCCGCGAGGTCTTCGAGCAGGGTGATGATGCCGGAGTGATCGAGCCCGCCGCGCCCCTTCACGCGCATGGCGCTGAAGAGCTCCTGCACCACCGCCGTGGCGGGCAGCGGCACGCCGAGCGCGCGCGCCGACTCCATGATGAGGCCGAGATCCTTGAAGTGCAGGTCCACCTTGAAGCCGGGGTTGTACGTCCCCGCGATGTAGTTCGCCTTCTTCTGGTCGAGGCACTTCGAGCCCGCGAGCCCGCCGCCGAGGGCCGTCAGCAGCAGCTCGCGATCGAGCCCGGCCTTCTTGCCGAGCGTGAGCGCCTCCGCGAGCGCCGTGAGGTTGACGGCGACGATGATCTGGTTGGCCAGCTTCGTGAAGCCGCCCATGCCGAGCGGCCCCAGCAGCGTGATCGTCTTGCCCATGGCCTGGAAGATCGGCAGCACGCTGTCGAACGTCGCCCTGTCCCCGCCGACCATGATCGAGAGCGCCGCGTCGATCGCGCCCTTCTCGCCGCCCGAGACGGGCGCGTCCAGCATCGTCACGCCCTTGGGGGCGAGCGCCTCGCCAACCTTCCGGGAGACGATCGGCGAGATCGTCGACATGTCGACGAAGACCAGCCCGCGGCGCGCGCCCTCCACGATGCCGTCCTTGCCGAGCGCCACCTGCTCGACGTCGGGCGAGCTCGGCAGCATCGTGATGAGCACTTCGCACTGCGCGGCGACGTCCCGGGGCGAGGTGGCGGCCTTGGCGCCCGCCTTCACGATCTCG
>DASUPA010000349.1:0-4643 GCA_036276335.1 Candidatus Methylomirabilota bacterium
GAACTCGTCGGCGTAGACGGGCGGCACCAGCCGATCCTCCTTGCCCCACACGACGAGCGTCGGCGCCTTCACCCGGTGAATCCGCTTCTTGAGGCCCTTGTCCGGAATGGGCCAGATGAACTTGCCCGTCGCGCCCATCGCCCAGGTCAGCCGGACGCGCGCCGCGGTGGCCGCCTCCGGATCGTCGGCGGTGCCGAACATGCGGCGCGCGGCGGGGCTGGCCGGATCGTGGAAGATCGCCTCGCGCAGGCGCGCGGCGTCGAGCATCATCCAGTTGGCGATGCGGTCGGCATCGCGCCAGAAGCCGATCGGGTCGATGAGGACGAGCCGCCGCGCCCGGCGCGGCTGCGCCGCCGCGAGCTCGCAGGCCACCATCCCGCCGAACGAGTGGCCCACCAGCACCGCCTCGTCGAGGCCAAGCGCCTCCAGCAGCTCGTCGTAGCACAGCACCAGGTCCCACAGGCCGTCGAGGTGATACACGTCCTCCGGCGCCTCCGGCGTCGTGCCGGGATGCTCGGGCGCGTGAACGCTGAAGCTGCGCGCCAGCTCATCGAGGAACGGATCCCACGTGAGACCCCACGGCCCGTGGAAGTAGACGAGCGCCGGGCCGGCGCCCTCCGAGAAGACTCGCATCCGGATCTTGCCCTGCCAGACGGCGATCGTGCGCTCGCTCATGCGCGGACCGCCGCCGCCGCCGCGCCGTCGAGCGCCTGCCGGGCACCCCGCAGCCGCTCGGGCCACCAGGCGTTGACCCAGCCTTCGTCGTCCCAGAGCGGGCGGAGATGCGGCAGCACCTCGCGGGCGAAGAGGTCCATGTTCTCCAGCGTCAGCTCGTGGGGCATCGAGCCGATCTGCAGCAGGACCATGAGGTTGCCGACGCGCAGCCCCTTCACCACCTCCTCGCGGATACGGTCGCGGACGGTGGCGGGGCTGCCCGCGATGACGTAACCCTTCTCGACGAAATCGCGATAGCGGAGGTCCTTGGGGTTCTCCGCGCGGCGGATGTTGGACTTCGCCGCCGCCACCAGGCTGCGGTAATCCTGGTTGCCCGGCGGCGAGAGCAGCTCGACCGGCCAGTGCAGGCACTTGTGGTAGAAGTACTCGACGTGCCGGGCGTACTTCTCCTCGGCCCGGGCGTCGGTCTCCGCCACCGCCACCAGCTGCAGGAACCCGGCGCGATAGGGATTCGGATCCCGGCCCTTGTCGGCGACGACCTTCCAGTACCCCTGCATCATCGTCTTCGCCGCCTTGGCGCCCGAGTAGCTCAGGAAGCAGTAGCAGACGTCGTTGTCGACGGCGAAGTCGAACGTGCTGATGCTGCCGGAGCCCGGCACCCACACGGGCGGGTGCGGCTGCTGGATCGGCCGGGGCCACAGGTTCACGTTCGCCAGCTGGAAGTAACGGCCGTTCCAGGCGAAGATGTCCCGCGCTTGCCACGCCTTCAGCGTCAGCGCGAAGGCCTCGCGGTAGCGCTCGCGATGCTCCATGGGCGTGATGCCGTAGCAGAAGTTGACGTCCATCGGACTGCCGAGCGGGAGGCCGGCCACGAGCCGGCCGCCGCTGATGCAGTCGAGCATCGCGTACTCCTCCGCCACGCGAATGGGCGGATTCGACGTCGGCAACGTGGCGCCCATCTGGACGATGGCGACGTCGGTGCCGTTGGTCGCCTTGGCCAGCACGCTGCCCATGAGGTTCGGGCTCGGCATGAAGCCATAGGCGTTCTGGTGGTGCTCGTTGGTGCAGACGCCGTCGAAGCCGGCCCGGGCGGCGTAGAGCAGCTCGTCGAGCGTCCAGTTGTAGTACTGGCCCACGCGGCGCGCGTCGGCGAGCTCCCACCAGGGGGGCGTCACCCACACGGACTCGTAGCGCTTCTCGAAATCGTCGGGCAGCTCGCGGTGCGGCATCAGGTGGAACGCGCTGATCTTCATGGGATTCCCTCGCCGGCAGCAGTGTACCCCGAGTTCAGGTGGCGCGGTCCCGCAGGGTCTTGCGATCGACCTTCCCGGCGGGCGTCTTCGGCAGCTCCTCCACGAGCTCGATGGCCCGCGGATACTCGTGCTTGCTCAGCCGGTCCTTCACGAACTCCTGCAGCTCGCGGACGAACCCGGCCCCCTTGCCGGGCGCCACCACGCAGGCCTTCGGAATCTGTCCGCGCAGCGCGTCGGCCACGCCGATCACCGCCGCCTCACGGACGTCCGGATGGGCGAGCAGCGCCTGCTCGATCTCGAGGGCGCTCATGGTCCATCCCGCCGAGATGATGACGTCATCCGACCGGCCGGCATGGAACACGTACCCGTCCTCGTCCACGTGGCCCAGGTCCTTGACGCGGAACCACTCGCCGCGACGCCGCACCGCGATCTCGCCGACCCTCCCGGGCGGCAGCGGCCCGTCGTCGTCGATCACGGCGACGTCCCAGCCGGGCGCGGCCTTGCCGAGGGCGCCGCGCCGGACCTCGAAGCCCTCGAACCCGGGATAGTTGACGAGGATGACGCCGACCTCGGTGGTGCCGTACATGCTGCACGGCGGGACGCCGAACGTCTGCTCGACGAAGTCCCAGGTCCGGCCGTCCATCGGCTCGCCGGTGAACGACAGCTTCTCGGGCGCGAAGCGACGGGCGCCGGTCACGCCGGCCTCGCGGAGCATCCGGTACACGGTCGGCGCCGCCGCCAGGTTCGTGACGCCGAAGGCGTGCAGCGCCTCGACGATCCGGTCGGGCCGGAAGCGCCCGGAGTAGCTGCCGACGGCGACGCCGAGCGCCAGCGGCGCGATCGTGCCGTGCCAGAGCCCGTGTCCCCAGGCCGGCGAGGACGGGCAGAAGTAGCGGTCGCCGGCGCAAAGCCCCACCCCGTACAGCGCCGCCACCATGAGCGTGACCACCGAGCGGTGCGTGTGCCGCACCGCCTCCGGCAGCGCGCGCGTCGTGCCCGAGGTGTACTGGAACAGCGCGAGGTCGTCGGGGCCGGTGGCCGGCGCGTAGCGCGCGGACGCCGCGCGGAGGCGCTCGGCCAGCGCGTCCATCGCCATCACGTCGAGTCCCGGGAACTCCGCGCGCCAGCGCGCCGCGTCGCGCTCGACGAGGAGCAGGCGCGGGCGGCAGTCGTCGATGCGGAGGGCGAGCCCGTCGGGACCGAACAGCGTGAAGAGCGGCACGGCGACGGCGCCGCGCTTGGCCGTGCCTAACACGGCGCCGTAGAACGCCAGCGACGGCTCCAGCATGATCGCCACCCGATCGCCCCGCGCGATCCCGGCCTCCTCGAGGACGTTCGCGAACCTCGAGGACCACTCGGCGAGGGCGCCGAAATCGTGCTCCTCCCGCCGCCCGTCCGCGAACTGGATCCGCAGCGCGGTCCCCCGGCCCACGTGGCGGTCGACGCACTCGTGGCCGAGGTTCAGCCGCGTCCGGTCCCCGTCGAACAGCTCCCACAGCGCCTCCCAGCGAAACCGCTCGCGCGCCTCGGGATACCGGCGAACGTCCAGGACCGGGGTCATCGCGCCGGCAGCACGACCTCGGCGGTCCCGGAGGCGATCGTCTCGTCGCGCTGGTTGGTGCCGGTCAGCTCCAGCGTCACCACGCCGCCCGGCGTCTTGGCGATCACGCGGCCGCGGCACCAGGTGGTGTCCCCGATGAGGTTGTGCCGCAGCACCTTCACCGTGAGCCGGCGGAGGAAGCCCGCGTCGCCCATCCAGTTGGTCACCAGGTGGCCGAGCCACGCCACGCGCTCGGGGCCGTAGTCGTACGCGCCCGGGACGCCGACCGCCCGCGCCATCGCCTCGTCCCAGTGCACGCGCTCGGGCGGCTCGGGCACGCCGAAGTCGTTCGGGATGCCGAGGGCGGGATGGCGCTCGAACATGTCGAACGCGAGGCCGTGGGCCCGGACGTAGAGGCTGCCCCAGCCCTGCACGAACGCGACCACCGAGGTGACCGTGAGGGGGCCCTTCACGACCTCCGGCACGGTGTCGCCGACGCCGACGTCGTCCCAGTACCGCGACGTCGCCCCGCGGACCTCCTCCGCCGCATACGCGCGCCGGATCGCCGCCAGCTCCTCCGCGGAGTAGCGATGCGGTCCGTCCGAGCGGTACTTGCCGCGCTCGCGCGCCGTCTCCCGCTCCGTGCGGAAGCACCAGGAATCGGCTTCCCCGACGACCTCGCCGCGCTGGTTCCGGAAGGTCGTCCGGTAGATCTGCTGGATCGCGCGCCGGGCGAACCTCGACGGCTTCTCGATCAGCGCGTGCAGCACGCTGTCGCCGACGACGCGATCGTCCACGCGGATCGGCCGCTCCCAGCGGAAGTCGGTGCCGCCGTACATCGCGTGGATGCCGGGCAGGCCGCCGACGTAGCCCGACACCACGCGGTCCAGCGCGAACAGGATGGTGGGCGGCGCGACGCCGGCCGTCGTCCAGTACGGGTTGCGGTCGCCGATGCCGTGCGCCCAGTGGCGAATGGCGTCGCGCGTGGCGACCTCGATGTACGGCTCGGGCCGCCGGACGGGCTTGCCCAGCCGCGCCTGCAGGGCGGCGAGCGCCTCGGCCGTGATGGTCGGAAACCGCGTCGACGCCAGCGTGTTCATCGGATCATCCTCTCCCGCGGGATCGTTCGGCGCCGTGTGAGACCATGAACACGTGACCCGATCCTCGCTCGTCTC
>DASUPA010000350.1:0-3280 GCA_036276335.1 Candidatus Methylomirabilota bacterium
CCGATGCTCGCGCCCACCGCCACCGGTCGCAAGCTCCTGGACATGAAGAACCCGTACTTCTTCGCCATGCTGCAGCAGCCGGACCGCATGATGGGCGCCCTCGCCGAGTTCCTCGCGGCCAGCGGGGTGAAGACGGCGGCCGTGGTGTACGTGGACGAGCTCTTCGGGCTGGAGAACCTCGGCGCGCTCGAGAGCGCCCTGAAGGCGCGGAACATCGAGATCCTCGACAAGAAGAGCTACCCGCTCGGCGTCAAGGATCTGTCGCCCGTCCTGCGCGACTTCAAGGCCAGGAATCCGGACGCCTTCCTCGGCATCACCTACCCGCCCGACACGTTCCTGGTGACGGGACAGTCGCGCGAGATCGGCTTCAGCCCCAAGGTCTTCTACGCCGCGGTCGGCAGCGCCTTCCCCGTGTACAAGCAGCGGATGGGCGAGGCCATCGAGGGCGTGACCGGGCTCGGGACCTGGAATCCGAGGACGAGCGCGGCGGCCAAGGCCTACTTCGACGCGCACGTCGCGCGGTTCCAGAAGGAGCCCGATCGGTGGGCGAGCGCGCACGCCTGGGCCGGCCTGCAGATCCTCCAGCAGTCGGTGGAGAAGGTCGGGCTCGACCGCAAGGCCCTGCGCCAGCACATCGCCAGCAACGAGTTCGACACGATCATCGGCAAGATCCGCTTCAAGGACGGCGAGAACATCGCGACGCCGGGGATCGTGAGCCAGTGGCAGAAGGGCGAGTTCGAGGTGGTGTGGCCGCGCGACCGCGCGACGGCGCCCGCGGTGGTGCCGAAGCCCGCGTGGAAGTAGCCTGAGCCTTTGGCTCGACCTCGCGGTGGCGGGACTCATCACGGGGGGCATGTACGCCCTCGTGGCGATCGGCCTGAACGTCCAGTACGGGCTGATGCGCGTGATGAACATCTCCCACGGCGAGTTCCTGATGGTCGGCGCCTACCTGGCGTGGTGGGCGTACGCGACGCTGCGCGTGAGCCCGCTCCTCGCCCTGCCGGCGATCGCGGTGGCCATGTTCGTGGCCGGGCTCGTCGTGTACCGCGTCTGCTTCCAGCGCCTCGCCCGCACGGCGGCGAGCGTGGAGGTGCTGGAAGCGCGTAGCCTCCTCGTCGGCTTCGGCCTCATGTTCCTCGTCCAGAACGCCGTGTTCCTCGCCTGGGGCGCCGACCTCCGCGGATACGAGTACCTGGCGCAGCCCGTCAGCCTCGCCGGCACGCGCCTGGGCGCCAACCGGATCGTCGTGTTCGCCTTCGCGCTGGGGGTGAGCCTGCTCCTCGTCGCGCTGCTCCGCTTCACGCTCCTCGGCAAGGCCGTGCGGGCGATGATGCAGTCGCCGACGGGCGCCCAGCTGGTCGGCATCGACACCGCCGTCCTGCACCCCGTGGTCTTCGGTGCCGGCCTGGCGCTCGCCGCCGTGGCCGGCGCGCTCCTGTCGATGGTCTACGAGATCTCGCCGTCGATGGGCGAGCCGTACACGGTCACCGCGCTGATCGTCATCACGCTGGGCGGGCTCGGGAGCGCCACCGGCAGCCTGCTCGGCGGCCTGCTCCTGGGCCTGGTGGAGACGTTCGGGACGCACCTCACCAATCCGTCGCTCAAGATGCTGCTCTCGTACGGCATCTTCGTCACCGCGCTCATCCTCCGGCCGCGCGGGCTCTTCACGCGGTGAGCCGGACCGGGCGGCTGGCGCTCGGCGCCGCAGCCGTGCTCGTGCCGGCGGCGCTGCCGTGGGTCGTGTCGGACTTCCTCCTGTCGCTCGCGCTCACCACGCTGATGTACGTCGGCCTGGCCGTGAGCTGGGCGATGTTCTCGGGCGCGACGAACTACCTGTCGCTCGCCACCGCGGCGTTCTTCGGTCTCGGCGCCTACGTCACCGCGTGGGGCGTCGCCACGCTGCCGTGGCCGCTGGTCGTCCTGGGGGGCGGATGCGCCGCCGCCGCCTTTGCCGCCGCCGTCGGCGGCGTCATCCTGCACCTGCGCGGCGCCTACTTCGCGGTCCTCACGTTCGGGCTCGGCGAGCTGGTCCGGCACACCATCACGTACGTCGAGAAGAGCCGCTTTCGCACCGTGGGCCGGGTCCTCACCGTCACGCCGGACGCGACGACGGTGTACCTGACGGTGCTGCTGGTGGCGGCGGCCGCCGTCGTCGCCGCGGCGCTCGTCCGGCGCCGCCGGTTCGGCCTGGCGCTGGCGGGCATCGGCGCCGACGAGCTGCGCGCGCAGACGCTCGGCGTGGCGACGCGCCGCGTGAAGGTCGCGGGCTTCGCGCTCTCCGCCTTCTTTGCGGGCGCGCTCGGCGCCGCGGTCGCCGTGCGCTGGACCTACATCGACCCGCCGGCCGTCTTCAATCCCTTCATCGGGTTCCAGACGGTGCTCATCGCCATGGTGGGCGGCGCCACCACGCTCGGCGGGCCGATCGCCTCCGCCCTGGTCTTCAGCCTGCTCACGGAGGTCCTGCGCCTCCGGTTCCCCTACGCCTACCTCGCCGTGCTGGGCGCGCTGCTCATCGTGGTCGTGCTGTACGTGCCCGGCGGCCTCGCCTCCCTCGTCCCGCGTCGGCCGCCTCGCGTCGAGCCGGCGTCGGCGTCCGGCGCCGCGCGTGGCTGACCCGCTGCTCTCCGCGCGCGGCGTGACCGTACGCTTCGGCGGCCTCCTCGCCGTCGACGAGATGGCCCTGGACGTCCGTGCGCGGGAGCTCATCGGCATCATCGGACCGAACGGCGCCGGGAAGACGACCTTCTTTCACACCCTGTCGGGCGTCCTCGCTCCGTCGGCGGGGCGGCTGCTCGTGCACGGACACGACCTGACGGGCCAGGCGCCGCACGTGTTCGCCGCTCACGGCGTCGCGCGCACCTTCCAGACACCGCGCGTGTTCCGCGACATGACGGCGCGGGCCAACGTCGCGTTCGCGCTGAGCTTCGCCGGCCGCCGCCGGCGCCACGCGCACGACGTCTTCGACGACGCGCGCTCGATCCTCGGCTTCCTCGGGCTCGGCGACGACGCGGACAGCGCCGCCGGCGCGCTCACCCCCGCCCGGCAGCGCTTGCTGGAGGTCGGCATGGCGCTGGGCGCGCGGCCGGAGGTGCTGCTGCTCGACGAGGTGGCCGCCGGGCTGACGGAGCGCGAGCTCGAGACCATGGTGGCGCTCATCCGCCGCGTGCGAGACGAGCTGGGCCTGGCCGTCGTGTGGATCGAGCACGCCGTGCGCGCGCTGATGGGCTGCGTCGAGCGCGTGGTGGTGCTGCACCAGGGCCGGAAGCTCGCGGACGGGCCG
>DASUPA010000351.1:0-4753 GCA_036276335.1 Candidatus Methylomirabilota bacterium
GCACCGTTGTCGCCAGCCGGCCGCGGCGCTGGACGGGATCCATGGCCGCCACCGCCGGGTCACCGGGGTCGAGCGCGAGGAGGAGGCGCAGGTAGGGCGCGAGGTCGGCCGCCGCGCCGCCCGCCGCGAGGCCCTCGCGCACGCGCGCCACCATCCGGGCCTCGTCGTCGGCGTCCTCGATGCCGAAGCGCTGCTTGACGATGGCGACCAGCGGCAGGAAGGGGATCGACTGGCCGAACGAGATGCAGTCGCCCTGCAGCCACGTGACGTCCCCGGCGTGCTGGCGGAACTCCAGCAGCAGGCGCGACTTTCCCATGCCCGCCTCGCCGACGACGAGCGCGACCTGGCCGCGCCCGCCCCGCGCCGCGGCCAGCGCGCGCTCGAGCGTGCCCAGCGCGTCGTCGCGCCCCACGAACGGCGAGAGCCCGTGCGCGGCGCGGGCGGCCAGGCGCGAGACGTGCGGCCTCGCCCGCTGCAGCTCCCAGGCCGCCACCGGCTGCGCGCGATTCTTGACCTGGAAGGTGCCGAGCGCGCGCAGCTCGAAGTAGGGCGCGATGAGCCGCTCCGTCGTCTCGGCCACGACGACCTGGCCCGGCTCGGCGAGCTGCTGCATGCGCGCCGCGGTGTTGGTGGTGTCGCCGACCGCCGTGTAGTCCATGCGGAGGTTGTCGCCGATGGCGCCCACCACGACGAGGCCGGTGTTGAGCCCCATGCGGACCCGGAAGTCGATGGACCGCCGGCGGCGCAGCTCGTCGCGATAGCGCTCCAGCGCGGCCTGCATACCGAGGGCCGCGTGCGCGGCGCGCTGCGCGTGGTCCTCGTGCGCGATCGGCGCGCCGAAGAGGGCCATGAGGCCGTCGCCCAGGAACTGGTTCACCGTGCCCTCGTAGCGGTGGATCTCGGCCAGCATCAGCTCGAAGGCGCGATTGATGAGCGCGTGCACGTCCTCGGGATCGAGCCGCTCGGAGATCGACGTGAAGCCGGAGACGTCGGCGAAGAGGACGGTGACCTGCTTGCGCTCCCCCGCCAGCGCGGAGCGCTCCTTGAGGATGCGCTCCGCGAGGTGCGGCGGCGTGTAGGCCTGGGGCGAGTCGAAGCGCGCGGGCGGCGCCGCCAGCGCGGCGCCGCAGGCCCCGCAGAACTTCGCGCCGGGGCCGACGGCCGCGCCGCACGCCGGACAGGCCGCCTCGAGCCGGGCCCCGCACTGCTCGCAGAAGCGGGCGGAGGGGCGCTGGTCCTGGTGGCACGCGGGGCACCGCATCGCCCCCATTCTACGGCTGTGGCAGTATAGACGCGCCGTCAGATCCGCGAAGGGAGCGCCCGATGCACTACCGGCCGGTGGAGAACTGGGGCACGCTGCCCGATGGCATGAGCTTCGTCGAGGCGACGAGCGTCGCCGTCGACGCCCACGACGACGTCTACGTCTTCAATCGCGGCAAGCACCCGGTGATCGTCTTCGACCGCGCCGGCCGCTTCAAGCGCACGTGGGGCGAGGGGCTCATCCGGCGCGCGCACGGCATCACGATCGGGCCCGACGGCTCGCTCTGGCTCACCGACGACCTGCACCACACGATCCGCCAGTTCACGCCCGAGGGGAAATGCCTGCTGACGATCGGCAACCCCGACCAGCCGTCGACGCTGCAGGGCGGCAAGCCGTTCAACCGGCCGACGCACGTCGCCATCTCGCCGAAGACCGGCGATATTTTCGTCTCCGACGGCTACGGCAACTCGCGCGTGCACAAGTACGATCCGAAGGGCCGCCACCTGCTCTCGTGGGGCGAGCCGGGGACCGATCCCGGCTGCTTCAATTTGCCCCACAACATCGCCACCGACGCCGCCGGGCTCGTCTACGTCGCGGACCGCGAGAACCACCGCGTGCAGATCTTCGACCCGAACGGCCGCTACCTCGGGCAGTGGAACAACCTGCACCGCCCGTGCGGCCTCGCCGCCGACGCGCGGCTGGGCGACGTCTTCTTCGTCGGCGAGCTGCCCACGCACCTGGCCGTGAACAAGGACGTGCCGAACCTCGGCGCGCGGGTGAGCATCCTGAGCCTCAAGGGCGAGCTGCTGGGCCGCATCGGCGGGCGCTTCGCCGGGGAGAAGCCGGGCGAGTTCGTGGCCCCGCACGGCTGCGCGGTGGACTCGCGCGGCGACCTCTACGTGGCCGAGGTCTCGTGGACCGCGCAGGGGAGCCACGAGAGCCCGCCGCGCGAGATCCGCTCGCTCCAGAAGTTCGAGCGGCAGTAGCGATGGACGAGGCCGCGCTCGCGGAGGGCCTCGCGCGTCTGCCCGGCTGGGCGCGCGCCGGCCGCGCCATCGCCCGGACGTACCGCTTTCCCGATTTCCGCGCCGCGCTGGCCTTCGTCAACCGCGTGGGCGACCTGGCCGAGCGCCAGAATCACCACCCGGACATCGCCATCCACTACAGCGAGGTGACGCTCACGCTGTGGAGCCACGACGCCGGCGGCGTCACCGAGCGCGATCTCCGGCTGGCGGCGGCGATCGACGCGTCCTGACGCGCGGGTGGTAGACTCGCGCGCCATGAGCGATCTTCCCGAGGTCTTCCGCGAGTTCTTCGCCGGTCTCACCGAGCATCGCGATCCCGACCGGCCCGACGATCCGTTTCGTCGCTGCTTCGGCTGCGGCCCCGCGCATCCGAGCGGCCTGCGCGTCCGGTGCTTTCGCACGGAGGAGGGGGTCGCGTCGCCCATCGTGGTGCCGCGCGTATACGAGGGACCGCCGGGCGCGGTGCACGGCGGGATCGTGGCGGCCTACCTCGACGAGATCCTGGGCGGCGCCGTCGCCAGCGCGACCGGCACGCCCGCCGTCACCGGCGAGCTCACGGTGCGCTACGTGAAGCCCGTGCCGTCGGAGACGCCGCTGCTCGGGCGCGGTCGCCTGGTCGCCGACCACGGCCGCTACGTGGACGTGGAGGGCAGTCTCGAGGAGTTCGGCGCCCGGCGCGTCGTGGCGACCGCGCGCGGGCGCTTCTTTCCCGTGAAGCCCGGCTCTACGCCCGGGTGAGCAGCGTCGTCAGCACCGGGGTCTGCTTCGGCATCTCGCGGAAGCGGCACCGCAGCTCGGACCGCTCCAGGATCTCGACGTACGCGCCCATGACCATCCGGTAGTAGTGCGGGTGGCGTCCCAGCGGGCCGCCGTTGTACTCCGTGAGGGCGTCCTTGACGCTCGGCTTGCGCGACATGATGTCGCGCAGGTAGGCCATGGCGACCCGTGTGCTGATGATGGGATCGGCGAGGTCGCCGAGGTCACGCCCGGTCTTGGTCGTCGTGGCGCGCTTCAGGCGCCCGACGATGGGCTCCAGCAGCGCGGCCGTGCTCGGCAGGATCTGGAAGAGCCCGATCTCTCCCGCCGCGCCCACGGCGTCGTGCTTGAACGTCGACTCCACTTCCGCCTGGGCCAGCACGAGGCAGTGATCGAGGTTGGACTTCTGGGACTCCGCGACGAGAACCTCGGGGAAGCGCTGGAATGCCTTGATCGGCGCCTGGGGGTTCTTCAGTGCCACGTACTGCAGGATCGATCGATTCAAGCGCTCGGCGTCGGCTTCTCCCGCGACGGCGATCATCTGGCGGGTCAACACCAGGCCCGCAACTGCCACCGCGATCGCCAGCGTCATGCCCGCGAGCGCCTTGCTGTGACGACTCATGCCTGTTCCTCCTGTCGGTAATCACGACTCGCAGCCGTCTCGCCTACTGAGGAACGAATGAGGAATGAATGAATGAAGTCACGAGAGAGTAGCAGCGTGAAACGTGCCATGCAACCCCTCGTCGTCGTTTCGGCAAACTTCTACCACCGGCAGCGTCACTATCGTGACGGGCGAGATGGCATCGACTGAAAAAATGCGCGCTTAGCCCGGGGACGAGTCGGCACGAGCTCCACGTGCCGTCCGCGAGCGCGCGGCCGCCGCGGGTCGCGGTGCATCGCCCGGTGCCCTCACTGGCAATCGCCTTGCACAACCGATGCGACGGACCGCAATCCTATGGTCCGAAAACGGGAGGCGCATCATGAATCAGGATGAGCTGAAGGGTAAAGCCGAGAAGGCCAAGGGCTACGTGAAGGAAAAGGCCGGGGACATCACCAACGACCCCGAGCTCGAGGCGGAGGGCAAGGCCGAGCGCGCAGGCGGCAAGGTGCGTGAAGGCTATGGCAAGGTGAAGGAGAAGGTCAGCGAGGCCGCCGACGAGATCGTCGGCGACGACGAAGAGCAGGTCCGATGAGTCCGGGCGGGCCGGCGGCCGCGCCGGCCCGCTACTCCAGCTGCGCCCGCAGCGCCTTCCTCAGAATCTTGCCGACCGGAGTCTTCGGCAGCGATGCCACGAATCGCACGCGCCGGGGACACTTGTACTTCGCGAGCCGCTCCTGGCAGAACGCGATGATCGTGTCCGCCTCGGCCTCGGCTCCGGGCTTGCGCACGACGAACGCGAGCACCTCCTCGCCCATCACCGGGTCGGGCATGCCGACGACCGCCGCCTCGGCGACGGCGGGATGCGCGTAGAGGATCTCCTCCACCTCGCGCGGGTAGATGTTGAAGCCGCCGCGGATGATGAGGTCCTTCTTGCGCTCGACGACGTAGAGGAAGTTGTCGGTGTCGAGCCGGCCGACGTCGCCGGTGTGCAGCCAGCCGTTGCGCAGCGTCCGCGCCGTCTCCTCCGGGAGCCGGTAGTAGCCGAGCATCACATTCGGTCCGCGCACGCAGATCTCGCCGAGCTCGCCCGTCGGCACCGGCCGGTCCTCG
>DASUPA010000352.1:0-4380 GCA_036276335.1 Candidatus Methylomirabilota bacterium
GTGGCGCGCCTGGCCGAGTTCATCGCCGGCAACGACCAGTTCTTCCTGAACGTCGCCATGGCGGCGGGCAAGGCGCTCGCCGACGCCGCGGCCGGCATCGCCGACTCGACGCTCGTCACCGCGATGGCGCGGAACGGCACCGACTTCGGCATCCGGGTCTCGGCGCTCGGCGACCGGTGGCTCACGGCGCCGGTGAACCTCCCCGAGGGGCTCTACTTCCCGCGCTTCGGGCCCGACGACGCCAACCCGGACATGGGCGACAGCGCGATCGTCGAGGCGGTCGGGCTCGGCGGCTTCGCGATGGCGGCCTCGCCCGCCGTCGCCCGCTTCGTCGGGGCGGGCGGGATGGCGGCGGCGCTGGCGACGACCGAGCAGATGCGCGAGATCACCGCCGGCGAGCACCCGCACTTCCGCATCCCGACGCAGGACGACCGCGGCAGCCCGGTCGGCATCGACGTCCGGCTCGTCGTGGAGACCGGGATCACGCCGCTGATCAACACGGGCATCGCCGGCCGGACCGCCGGCGTCGGTCAGGTCGGGGCCGGAATCGTGCGCGCGCCGCTCGGCTGCTTCACCGCCGCGCTGGAGGCGCTGGCGAGCTGATCAGGCGTCGCCGATGAGCCGGCGGACGCTCGCGAGGAGGGCGACGTCGCTGAACGGCTTCGCAAGCATGGCGCACGCCCGCGTGGCGGGGTCGATGTCCTCGGCGGTCAGGCCGCTCGCCACGATGACCGGCAGCGCGCTCCACTCCCGATCGGCGCGCAGCTCGCGCAGGAACTGGCGGCCGTCCATCCCGGGCATCGTCATGTCGAGCACGATGAGGTCGGGGCGCAGGTCGGGCAGGCGCGCGAGCGCCTCGCGCGCCCCCGACACCGCCGAGGCGGCGTAGCCGGCCTCGCGCAGCAGCAGGACCTGGACGTCGCGCAGGATCGGCTGGTCGTCCACCACGAGGACGCGCTTGGCCATCGCCGACCGCGAGTGCAAGGGAAGTGCCGCGACCGGGCGGACGCGCCGTCCGGCAAACGTGCGTGCCGGCGTGTCGCTCCGCGTGCCAGAACGGTCAGCCGATGACGTTTTGCCGGCGCAGCTCCCGGAGCTCGGCTGCCGTCACCCCCGCCTCGACCAGCACCGCCTCGGTGTGCTCGCCGAGGCGCGGCGCCGGCGTCCGGATGGTGCCGGGCGTCTCGGAGAACCGGATCGGCGTGGCCAGGGTACGAATGCGGCCGGCGCGCGGATGCTCCTCGTCGGTGAGCATGCCGGTGGCACGCACGGCGGGGTCGCCGGGGAGGTCGGCGTAGCGGTTCACCGGGGCGCAGAGCATGTCCCGCGCCTCCAGCCGCTCCATCCACTCGCGCACCGTCGCACGGCGAAAGACCGTCTCGAGCAGCGCGGTGAGCTCCGCGCGGTGCGCCAGCCGGCCCTCCCGGGTGGCGAAGCGCGGGTCGTCAGCCAGTGCCGGATCGCCGATGGCCTCGCAGAACGGACGCCACAGCCGGTCGCGCCACACGGCGACGTAGACGAAGCCGTCGCGGGCGGGCAGCGCCTGGAACGGCACCATGTACGGGTGGCCGCTGCCCCACCGTCCCGGCTCTTCCCCGGTCGCCAGGAACATCGACAGCCGCGCCGCGTGCGCGAGCAGCGCGCCGTTGAGCAGCGAGACGTCCACCCGCTGCCCGCGGCCGGTACGCTCGCGGTGAAGCAGCGCCGTCAGGATCCCCTGCCCGGCCATCAGCGCGCCCATCGTGTCGACGACCGGCGCCCCGGTCAGGGCCGGCGTGCGATCCGGCTCGCCGGTGACCGACATGAGCCCGCCCATGGCCTGCACGAGCATGTCGACGCCGGGCTTGTCGCGCCACGGCCCGTCGGGCCCGAATGCCGACACCGAGCAGTAGACGAGCCGCGGGTTGAGCGGCGCCAGGGCGTCGTAGTCGACGCCCAGCCGGCGGGCGACGCCGCCTCGGTATCCCTCGATGACGACGTCAGCGCCGGCCACCAGGCGGTGGAACAGCGCCCGGGCCTCGGGACGCCCGAGGTCGAGCGCGACGCTGCGCTTGTTGCGATTCACGGTGAGGAAGACGGCGCTCCACCTTGACGACCTCGGCGCCCATGTCGGCCAGGTACATCCCGCACACCGGACCGGCGATGAGGTGCGCCAGCTCGAGCACGCGGTAGCCGGCGAGAGGCATCTCCATCAGGCTGGGGATTATAGCTTTCGCACGCGGCGCGCCCGGCGCAGTGCTATCCTCCAGCGGTCGGGCGGGATTCCTCATGACCGTCGATCCGACTGCCGTCCCCGGTGCCGTCCTCGACGCGCTCGTCGAGCCCGTGCTCATGACGGACGCCGGCGGCCGGCTCACCTTCGCCAACGCCACCGCCCTCCGCGCCTTCGGCGCCGGCCCGTTCCTCGGCGGCCCGGTCGGTGCGCTGCTCGCGCGCTTTCCCGCGCGCGCGCCCGACGGCACCGAGCAGCCGCCGGCGCTCCATCCGATCGCGCGGGCGCTCGCGCACCGCCAGGCGGTCATCGGGGCCGAGCACACGTACGAGCTCCCGCACGGGACGGTGACCTATCTCGTGAACGCCGTCCCGCTCGGCGACGCGGGCGGCGCCGTGGCCGTCTTCCACGACGTCACCGAGGCGCTCCGGCTCGAGCGCGAGGGCGCCGAGCACGCGGCGCGGCTGCAGGCGCTGGTCGACCTCGTGAACGAGGCGATCTACATCGTCGGCCGCGACGGCCGCCTGCTCTTCGCCAACGCGCTGGGGCGCGAGCACATGGGCGATCCCGCGCTGGAGCCGCTGACGGCGGCCGACCGCGCCCGCGCGCTGCGCATCACCGACGTCGAGGGCCGGCCGCTGGCGCCCGAGGAGATGGCCTCCGGGCGAGCGCTGCGCGGCGAGACGGTGGTGGGCGCGCGGATCCTGATGCGTCACCCGTCGCGCGGCGTGCGGCACATCCACGTGAACGCGCATCCGCTACGCCGGCCGGACGGCGCCGTGTACGCCGCCGTCGTCGCGTGGAAGGACATCACCGACGAGCAGCGTGCCCTCGCCGCGGTGGAGACGGCGCGCCGGGCGGCCGAGGACGCGAGCCGGCTGAAGGACGAGTTCATCGCGGCGCTCTCCCACGAGCTGCGCACCCCGCTCCAGCCGATCCTCGGCTGGACGGAGGTCCTCCGGCGGCACCCCGGCATCGACGACGTGACGGCCCGGGCCCTCGAGGCGATCCACCGGAACATCCGCCACCAGGTGCGCCTGGTGGACGACCTGCTCGACCTGTCGCGCATCGTGCACGGCAAGCTGGCCCTGCGCGTGGAGGCGTTCGACCTGCGCGAGCACGTGCGCGTCGCGGCCGAGTCGTTCGAGGAGAGCGCCGTGCTCAAGCGCGTGCGCCTGTCCGTCGAGCTGCCGCCGGCGCCGGCGCCGATGTGGGGCGATGGCGCGCGCGTGCACCAGATCGTGGCCAACCTGATCGCCAACGCGCTGAAGTTCACGCCGTCGGGCGGCCGCATCGACGTGCGGCTCCGCGTCGGCGCCGGCACCGCCGCCATCGAGGTGGCGGACACGGGCGAGGGCATCGCCGCCGCCGACCTGCCGATCATCTGGGAGCCGTTCCGCCAGGGACCGCAGGCGCGACGGCGCGGCGGTCTCGGCATCGGGCTGGATCTCGTGCGCCGCCTCACCGAGCTGCACGGCGGCCGCGTCACCGTCACCTCCGAGGGCGTGGGGCGGGGCGCGTGCTTCCTGGTGGAGCTGCCGCTGACCGCGCCGTCGCCGCCGGCCGCCCGCTCGCCCGCGGGCGGCACGTCGCGGCTCGCCGGCCGCAGCGTGCTGGTGATCGAGGACAACGCGGACACGCGGGACGTCCTGGCGCTGATGCTCGCGCTGGAGGGCGCGGCCGTGGAGGCCGCGGAGTCCGGCGAGGAGGGTGTCCGCGTGGCGGGCAAGCAGCGCCCCGACGTCGTCCTGTGCGACATCGGCCTGCCCGACATCGACGGCATGGAGGTGGCGCGGCGGCTGCGCGCCCGGCCGGAGCTCGCGAGCGCCCGCCTCATCGCCCTCACGGGGTACGGCCAGGCGGAGGACGTCCGCCAGGCGATCGAGGCGGGGTTCGACGCGCACCTCACCAAGCCCATCAGCGTCGATCAGCTGCTGGCGCTGCTCGCCGACCACCGCTCGGCGTGATGCTTCAAACGTAAGTGTCACCGAACGTCGGGACGATGCCTCATAACTCGGGTTACCGAAACCTACCGCGACGATCGGTATACTTCATGAAGCAGATCACTCGGTTGACAGGGCGTGAGTCCGCCGTGTAGAGTGACCGAAGTTCGGTGCTTTCCTTTAAGTGAGCCCAGCGAGGCTCGTAAGGGGAGAAAGTGGTCAGCT
>DASUPA010000353.1:0-6577 GCA_036276335.1 Candidatus Methylomirabilota bacterium
CTCGTTCTCGTCCGTGACGCACCGCTCGTCCACCGGATGTCGTGGATCGGCGCCGCCTGCCTCACGCACGCCCTGCTCGGCGTGCTCGCGTCGGCGGAGCTGATGTGGGTCGCCGGGCTGCCCGCGCCGGCGGCGCTCGCCCAGGTCTTCCGGCGCTTCGCGCCGGCGCCCGTGCTCACGCTGCTGGCGACGCCGCTCGTCCTCGGACTGCTCGCCGCGGGCGCGCTGCGTCCGGGCGCGCGCGTGGAGCCGCCGCTGCCGCGACGCTCCACCGCGCCGGCGGCGCCGCGGTCGAGATCGTTCGCGCGCAGCGCGCCGTCGCGCCTGATCGACGCGGATCCGGCCTCGGCGCCGGCACCGTCGGCGTTCGCCCCGGCGCCCGGACGGACGCTGGCGCGCTCCGTCCCGCCGCGCGCCTTCCGGCTCCCCGCGCCGACCGACGTGCCGATCGTCGCCGTGGCGGCACCGCCGGTCGCGCCCACCGCGGCGCTGGCCGAGCCTCTCCGGCCCAGCGCGTCGCCGCCGAGCGAGGCGGTGGAGCCGCCCGCCGAGGTGCTGGTCGCGCACGAGGTGGTCGAGCCTCCCGCGCCGCCGCCGGCGCTGCTCGAGGCGCCCCCACCCACTCCGAGGAGGCCGCCGCCGGCCGAGGCGTCCGTCTCGCGGGGCGACGACGGCGTGGTGCGCATCTCGTTCGACCGCGTCGCCGCCCAGCTTCCGGCCGAGGCCTTCGTGCTCCCGCTGCACCGGCTGGGCGAGAGCCTCAAGGAGCCGCACACGCTGCTCGTGCCCCGCCGCGTCGTGCTGGGGCAGATGCGCGAGGGCGGCATCGCCGTCGACTGGCAGACGGTCGCCGCGCAGTTCCCCGAGCTCGCGCTCGGGATGTCCGCGGCCGACTTCCGCCACCAGTATCCCGACCTGACGCTGTCCCTTCCGGTCGACGAGGTGCTCGCGCAGCTACCGCCGGACACCATGGCGCTCGCGTCGGCCGTGCTGAGCGCCGACGGCTCCACCGTTTCCTCGCGGGCCGAGCCGCCGGCCCCGCCCGGGCCGCCGCCGGCGGAGTGGAGCCGGATCCTCGAGGCCTTCAGCGGCGCCGGCGTGTTCCAGGCCGCCTTCGAGCCGGCCGGTGGAAGACCCCTCGTCAGCCTCGTGGAGCCCGGGCTCGAACGCTCGGCGGTGGCGGCCTGCGCCGGCGCTCTGGTGCGCATCGCCGACGGCTCCGGCGAGGTCATCACGGCGCGTACCGCGCGCGCGGTCGTCGTGCTCGCCGTCGGCCCGATCGCCGTCCTCGCCGCGGCCCGCCGGCCGGGCGTCCCGGCCGCACTGCTCGAGCTGCGCGCCGTCCGCGCCGCGGCCGCCGGCGACGCCCGGGCGGTGGTGGCGCCGCCTTCGCCGCGGCGTCCGCTCGAGCCGCGCCGCGTGACCGCGGGGATGACGAGCGCCGCGCAGGCGCTGGCGAGCTTCGGGGCCGTGACGCCCGCGGTGTTCGCCGACCGGAGCGCGCGCGTGTACGTCTTCAGCGCGGACGACCGGGACGCGGCGGCGCTCGGCGAGCGGGCGCTCGCCGTCTGCGCCGCGCTCACCGACGCCTGGGAGCTCGGCCCCCTCGTGTCGGTCACCTTCCGCCGGTGCGGCGAGCTGACGCTCGTGCGGCCGCTGGCCGGGGGTGGGGCGCTGGCGGCGACGGGACCGGTCACGCGGCCCGGTGGCGCGCACCGCGATGCCGACCGTGCCGCCGTCGTGCTGGAGATGCTCTGATGCACGACGCCGACGTGGCGCGGGTGCAGGACGCGCTGGAGCGGTTCGTCGGCGACGCCGGCTGCGCCGCGACCCTGCTGATCGATCGCCGGGGCGAGCCGCTCGCCGTGGCGGGCACGGCGGGCGGCGTCGACCTGGCCGCCGTCGCCTCGCTGGCCGCGGGCGCCTTCAGCTCGACCGCGCCGCTGGCCCGGCTGTTCGGGCAGACGGAGTTCTCGCTGCTGATTCACGGGGACGTCACGGACGGCGTGCACGTGAGCGCCGTCGACGAGGGGACGATCCTGCTCGCGATCTTCGACGAGCGCACCACCGTGGGCATGGTGCGCGTGTTCGCGCGCGAGGCGACCAGCGCGATCGGCGCCATCCTCGCCGGGACGCGCAACGGTCGGCGCGGGGCGACATGACGCCCCGCCTGAAGCTCGCGATGGAGCAGGACGGGCCCTCGCGCGGGCGCCACGTCCGCGAGATCGTGCAGCAGCTGCTGAAGCTCCACACCGTTCGCGCGGCGTTGCTGGTGGCCCCCGACGGCTTCGTCATCGCGGCGGAGCTCCGGGAGCCGGTGCCGCTGGAGCCGCTCGCCGCCATGGCCGCCCGGCTCGGCCGCGAGCTGGCGGCCAGCGCCGCCCGCGTGGGCCGCGCGTCGTTCTCGACCGCGATGGTCTCGGCGGACGACGGCGCGGTGTTCGTGGGGGCCGCGCCGATCGGCTACGTCGTCGTGCTCGCCGATCAGCAGGCCGACCTGGAGCCCACCCGCCGCGCCGTGGAGCAGGCGGTCGCCCTGATCGAGGCCGCCTGGACGGCGCCTTCGGACGGGCCGGGGAGTGCCGGCTAGTCAGCCTGTCGCAGTATCTCGACGGGCGCACGGGGCCGCCCGGCCGTCCGGGGTGCCCCGGGCCGCCCATTGGAGGATTGGGGGGCGCCCGGCCCCCCCCCAGTCGCCTAGGTCGAGGCGCTCTCGAGCTCGGCGACGATCGCGGCGGCGGCGGCCCTGGGATCGGGAGCGCCGGTGATCGGCCGGCCGATCACGAGGTAGTCGGCGCCCGCGGCCAGGGCCATCCGCGGTGTCGCCACGCGCTTCTGGTCGTCGCTCGATGCGGGCGCTCCGCCGTCCGGCCGGATTCCCGGCGTGACGATCGCAAAGCGCGAGCCCAGGGCGAGGCGGATCCGGCCGATCTCCTGCGGTGACGCCACGCAGCCGTCGAGCCCGACCTCCCGGGCGAGGTCGGCCAGGCGCAGGACGTGGGCGTCGACGCTCGCCGGCACGCCGAGCTCCCGCTCGAGAGCGCGGCGATCGAGGCTCGTCAGGACGGTGACGGCGAGGCAGACCGGCCGGGCGACGCCGAAGTCGCGCGCCGCCTGGGCCGCCGCCTCCGCCGCCGCCCGCATCATCGCGGCGCCTCCCGAGGCGTGCACGTTCAGCATGAACACGCCGAGACGCGTGGCGCCGCGGACGGCGCCGGCCACGGTGTTCGGGATGTCGTGGAACTTCAGGTCCAGGAACACCCGGTAGCCCCGCTTGTGAACCAGCTCCACGGCCGCGGGCCCGGCGGCGGTGAACAGCTGCGAGCCGATCTTCACGCCCGTCACGGCGCCGTCGAGGCGGTCGAGCAGGGCGCTCGCGTCGTCGAGCGTCTCGACGTCGAGCGCCACGAAGATGCGGTCACGCATCGGCGTGGTACTCCTGCAGGCTGCGCACCTGCTGCTCGCCCTTCAGCAGCGCCTCGATGGCGCCGATGGCAGCCTGCGCGCCATCCATGGTGAGGTAGTACGGGATGTTCAGGCTCACGGCGGCCCGGCGGATGGCCGCCGAGTCCTTGCGGGCGCGCCCGTCCTCGGGCGTGTTGAAGACGAGCGCGATCTCCCCGCGCTTCATCAGGTCCACGACGTTCGGGCGGTGGCCCTCCAGCACCTTGTGGACGAGCTCCACCGTCATGCCCTGGCGCTCCAGCACGCGCGCGGTGCCGGCCGTGGCCACGAGCGAGAAGCCCATCTCCACGAGCCGGCGCGCCAGCGTCGTCAGGGCGCGCTTGTCGCGGTTCTTGACGGACACGAAGACCTTGCCGGAGGTCGGCAGCGCGGAGCCGGCGGCGATCTGCGACTTGAGGTACGCCTTGCGGAAGTCGCGGTCGAGCCCCATGACCTCGCCCGTCGACTTCATCTCCGGGCCGAGCACGATGTCCACGCCCGGGAACTTGACGAACGGGAACACCGACTCCTTCACGGCGATGTGGCCCAGCTCGCGCTCCTCGACGTGGGCGATGGCGGCTGCCACCGGCTCGCCGAGCATGGCCCGCGTGGCGAGCTTGGCCAGCGGGATGCCGATCGACTTCGAGACGAACGGCACGGTGCGGGAGGCGCGCGGGTTGACCTCGAGGACGTAGATCGCCTCGTTCCGGATGGCGAACTGCACGTTGATCAGCCCCACCACGCCGAGCGCCCTGGCCAGCGCCTTCGTCTGGACGCGGAGGGCCCGCACCTGGCCGTCGTCCAGGCTGTAGGGCGGCAGCGCGCACGCGGCGTCACCGGAGTGCACGCCCGCCTTCTCGATGTGCTCCATGACGCCGCCGACGACCACCCGCTCGCCGTCGGCGACCGCGTCGACGTCGATCTCCAGCGAGTCCTCGAGGAACTTGTCGATGAGGATCGGGTGGTCCGGCGCCGCCTCCACCGCCTCGCCCACGAACTGCACGAGATCCTGGTCGTCGTAGACGATGCGCATGGCGCGGCCGCCGAGCACGTACGAGGGGCGCACGAGCACGGGGTAGCCGAGGCGGCCGGCCACCTCGCGCGCCTCGGGCAGCGAGCGCACGGTGGCGCCGGCCGCCTGGTTGAGCCCCAGCTCGTCCAGCAGCGCGGCGAATCGCTTGCGGTCCTCCGCGCGGTCGATCGCGTCCGGGGAGGTGCCGAGAATGGGGACGCCGGCCTGCTGCAGGGGCACGGCGAGCTTGAGCGGCGTCTGCCCTCCGAACTGCACGATGACGCCCAGGGGCCGCTCCTTGTCGACGACGTTGAGCACGTCCTCGAGCGTCAGCGGCTCGAAGTAGAGGCGGTCGGAGGTGTCGTAGTCGGTCGAGACCGTCTCGGGATTGCAGTTGACCATGATCGCTTCCACGTCGTCCTCCTTCAGCGCGTAGGCGGCGTGGACGCAGCAGTAGTCGAACTCGATGCCCTGACCGATGCGGTTCGGTCCCGAGCCGAGGATGACGACCTTCCGCCGCGCGGTCGGCGGCGCCTCGTCCTCGTCCTCGTACGTGGAGTAGAGATACGGCGTGTGGGCGACGAACTCCGCCGCGCACGTGTCGACCGTCTTGAAGGTGGCGCGGATCCCGTGCGCGAGCCGGGCCGCGCGCACGTCCGTCTCGGTGCGGCCCAGCAGGCGGCCGAGGTAGCGGTCGGCGAAGCCCAGCTGCTTGGCGCGGCGGAGGACCCCCGGGTCCGCCAGCCCCGCGCGGCGGATCTCCGGCTCGTAGGCGACGATCTCGCGGACGTTGTCGATGAACCACGGATCGATCCGCGTGAGCCCGTGGATCTCGCCGACCGACATCCCGCGGCGCAGCGCGTCGCCGAGCGCGAACAGCCGGTCGGGGTTGGGGACGCTGAGGAGGCCGCGCAGCGTGTCGTCGTCGACGTCGCGATCCAGCGTGAGGCCGTAGCGGTCCTGCTCGAGCGAGCGGACCGACTTCTGGAGCGCCTCCTTGAACGTCCGGCCGATGGCCATGACCTCGCCCACGGACTTCATCTGGGTGGTGAGCGTCCGGTCCGCCTCGGGGAACTTCTCGAACGCCCAGCGCGGGAACTTCACCACGCAGTAGTCGATGGCCGGCTCGAACGACGCCGGTGTCTCGCGCGTGATGTCGTTGCGCACCTCGTCCAGGCGGTAGCCGACGGCCAGCTTGGCCGCGATCTTGGCGATGGGGAACCCGGTGGCCTTGGAGGCGAGCGCGGACGACCGCGACACGCGGGGGTTCATCTCGATGACCACCAGGCGGCCGTCGTCCGGGCTCACGGCGAACTGGATGTTCGACCCGCCGGTCTCGACGCCGATCTCGCGGATGATGGCGGCGGCGGCGTCGCGCATCAGCTGATATTCCTTGTCGGTGAGCGTCTGGGCGGGGGCGACCGTGATCGAGTCTCCGGTGTGGACGCCCATGGGGTCGACGTTCTCGATCGAGCAGATGATGACGACGTTGTCGGCGAGGTCGCGCATCACCTCCAGCTCGAACTCCTTCCAGCCGATCACCGACTCCTCGATGAGGACGGTGCCGAGCGGGGACATCTGCACGCCCCACCGCACCGCTTCCTCCAGCTCGTCGGGGTTGTGGGCGATCGACCCGCCGGTGCCGCCGAGCGTGAACGACGGCCGGATGATCGCGGGGTACCCCGTGGTCCGCACG
This sequence comes from Candidatus Methylomirabilota bacterium, assembly GCA_036276335.1. Taxonomy (GTDB): domain Bacteria; phylum Methylomirabilota; class Methylomirabilia; order Rokubacteriales; family CSP1-6; genus AR12. The sequence continues at coordinate 6,153 of DASUPA010000353.1, forward strand.
ATCGCCCGGGCGTCCTCGAACGACGTCGCGTAGCCGGAGCGGGGCAGCGTGAGCCCGATGCGCTCGATGGCCTGCTTGAAGAGCGCGCGGTCCTCGGCCTTCTTGATGGCCTCGATCTTGGCGCCGATGAGCTCGACGCCGAATCGGTCGAGCGTGCCGTCCTCCGCCAGCGCCACCGCGAGGTTCAGCGCCGTCTGGCCGCCCAGCGTCGGCAGCAGGGCCTGCGGCCGCTCGCGCTCGATGATCCGGGCGACGAACTCCGGGGTGAGGGGCTCCACGTACGTCCGCGCCGCCATCTCCGGATCGGTCATGATCGTGGCCGGGTTGCTGTTGACGAGGACGACCTCGTAGCCCTCCTCGCGCAGGGCCCGGCAGCCCTGGGTGCCGGAGTAGTCGAACTCGCACGCCTGGCCGATGACGATCGG
>DASUPA010000354.1:0-9274 GCA_036276335.1 Candidatus Methylomirabilota bacterium
TGCGGGACTCGATCTCGGCCACCGTGGCCTCGGTGAGGAGCGAGCCCGAGTGGCAGAAGAGGCAGTTGCCGCGGGGCGCGGGCGCCGTGTTCACGTTGAAGAAGACCTGGCGCCCCCGCTCGGCTGCCGCGGAGAGCGGGAACCGCGTCGGATCCTTCAGGAAGCGGTCGAAGGGCGTGTCGTCGGAGACCAGCGTCGCCTCGTAGAGCTGGACGGCGAGACCGAAGAACAGCGAGAAGTTGTACTCCATCAGCGTGTACTCGTCGGGGACCTGGGTGCCGTCGCTCCGGGTGACGACCGTCGTCGCGCCGTCCTCGGCGACGCGGATGAGCTTCGACGAGTCCCACCACCGGCGGTGGAACGCCCGGCGAATGAGGCTGTCGTAGTCGACGCTCAGTCCGCGCTCGGGCCAGCGGCTGTAGGAAGCGAGCACGCTGTCGTCGGGGTGGACGAGCTGTTTGGCCAGCGGACGCGTACCGCGGAGACGCCGGGCGTTGGCGCGATGGCGCCGCGCGATCTCCAACATGAGGGTGCGGCCGACGATCGGGAACGGCCGGCCGTCGGCCGACATCTCGAAGCGATTCGTCGGGGGTCCGACGGCCTGCGAGGCGAGGCTCGAGTTCTCGAGGCGCACCTGCACCTTCTGCGGATTGCCCGCGCCGTCGACACGATAGACGAAGGCGCCCGCGTCGCGGTCGCCGAACGGGCTCACGCCGTTGAAGATGTCCTGGGCGCGGAGGTCCCAGAAGTTGCGGTGGTTGAAGACGGCGTTGATCATCGTCGGCGTGTTGCGCGGCTCCACGCGCCGCACGTTGGCGCCTTGCTGGCCGCCGACGCGAAAGCCGTCGGGATCGGGCGCGGGAAAGCCGTCGAAGCCGTAGATGGCGTAGTGCACACCCTGCGAGGAGGCGACGTTGTTCGTGTCGGCGACGACCCTCGACTCGCGATTCGCCGGGTCCTCGAGCTTGCGGAACGGGAAGTCGGCCGCGCGCAGGCGGTAGTTCGGGCCCTGGGTGTACTGACCGCGCGGCGAGCGGGCGGAGAAATCGTGATCGGGGTCGGTCGTCGCGGTGCCATCCGACTCGATCCTGACCCGGAGCAATCCCGGGCTGACCTGGTTCTTGGTCCGGGAGTCCGCCCCGGCGCGGAAGTGACAGGTCGCGCACGCCTGCACGCCGTCGCTTCCGACCTGCATGTCCCAGAACAGCGCCTTCCCGAGGGCCTCGGCGGCCTTCTCGTCGCGGACGAAGTCGCCGAGGTTGGCCGGGCGGGGAACGGGAACGTCAGAGAGCGCGGGGACCTGGCCCGCCGCCGTGCCCACCTGGAGCATCGCGCCGGCCGAGAGAAGAAGAGCCGCAATCGAACACACCTGAAATGTGCGCATCGTTGCTTCTCGCTTTCAGAGGGGGTGCGCCGAGGGCGTCAAAGAGGTGCTCAATGTGATATCTCGCGGGCGTCGCGCGGCGCACGGAGCGCCGTGCACCGCGACGACACGGCGCCCGCCGCACGCGAATGGCGTGCCAGATCGGTGTTCGTCGCCGCGGCGGGAGGTTACGTCCCCCCCGGCGGCCGGGAGTGTCAGGAACCGGGCAGTGTCATGTGCGGGTGTCGACGTCCTGCTGGAGTCTCAGGGCTCGGCGCGGGCCGCGCGCTCGTGGGGCAGCCCGAGCGCCACGATGATCCCCAGGACGTTGCCCGCCGCCGCGATGACGATCGCGACGCCGTAGCCCTGGGTGAGGTCGAACAGCCGGCCGGCGGTGATGGGCAGGACGATCGCGGCGGCGCACCACGCCAGGTAGATGCGGCTCGCCATCCGGCCGTACAGCGCGCGCCGCCAGTACACGGCGACCGCGGCCGCCGTGAGGCCGGAGATCACGCCGTAGCCCAGCCCGACCAGCGTCAGGGCGAGGACGGCGACGCCGGGGCCGGGCCACAGCGTCAGCGCGACGTTGCCGGCGAGCGCGACGGCGTGGGCGCCGGCCGCCACGCGCGGGATCGTGAGCCAGTCGACCATCCAGCCGCCCGTCACGCGCGCGGCCGCGATGCTGCCCGCGATGAACGTGGTGCCGTAGATCGCGAGCGTGGTCGCGCCGCCGTACGCGGCGATGATGCCGGCGGCCTGGCTCAGCACCATCAGGCCGGCCGAGGCGGCCAGGAAGAAGACCAGCCAGAGTCGCCAGAACACGCCGCGACGGCGCTCGCCCGCCACCGGCGCGACGGCGGCGGCCGCGGCCGCCAGCGTGACGCGAGAGCGCGCGATGAACCAGGCGCTCGCGGCGCCGGTGAGGGCCAGGACGGCGGCGAGCCCGCCGAGCGTGGCGCGCACGCCGAGCTCGGCGATGGACCAGCCGAAGAGCGGCGCGGCGATCATCGCGCCGGCCGGGTAGAGGCTCACGATGTAGCCGTTCACCAGCCCGTGGCGGCGGGTGAGCGCCAGGTTCACCGCCTGCTGCGCCAGGATGTACGCGGCGCCGCCACCGGCGCCGAAGAGCACGCCGTAGCCGACGGCGAGCTGGACCAGGCCGTTCGCGGTGGCGGCGATCGCGATGCCGGCCGCGCTGACGCCCGCGCAGGCGAGCACCAGCATGGCGGGGGAGGCGAGCGCGAAGATGAAGGGCGCCAGCAGCATGCCGGCGCCGAACCCGGCCGAGGCGAGGCCGAAGACGAGCGCGAGGTCGGCGCGGCTGAGTCCCAGCAGCGCCTCCAGCGGCTTCAGGAAGACGCTGAACGCGTAGAGCGAGCCGAGCGGCGCGTTGAGCGCCGTGGCGGCGGCGACGGCGCGCCACGCGCTCGGCCGGACGTCGGCATCGTTCACGATGGAGGAGCATAGCGCGGCCGGACGGCGTTGCACGGACCGTCACCGTCAGTAGACCGTCACCGTCTATAGACCGTCACCGTCTTGACGCGGCGGACACTCCGTGTAACCGTACGCGCGCCGCCGGCCCCAGAGGGATGTGCCGGCCTGGAGGTCAGCGATGTCAAAGACGACGCGTGTGCTCGGTGCCTTTCTCGTCCTCGCGGCGGTGGCGTGGCTCGCCCCCGGCGCCCTCTCGCAAGAGCCGATCCGGATCGCCTACATCGACCCGCTGTCCGGCCCCTTCGCGGCCACCGGCGAGAACGGGCTGAACCAGTTCCGGTACGCGGCCGCGCAGATCAACGCCGCCGGCGGCGTGCTGGGCCGGAAGCTCGAGATCGCGCCCTACGACAACAAGGTGAGCCCCCAGGAGAGTTTGATCCAGCTCAAGAAGGTGACGGGGGACGGCATCCAGTTCGCCTTCCAGGGCAACAGCTCGGGCGTGGCCCACGCCATCTCGGACGCCGTGCTCAAGCACAACCAGCGCAACCCGGGCAACCGCATCCTCTACCTGAACTACTCCGCGGTGGACCCGGCGCTCACGAACGACAAGTGCCACTTCTGGCACTTCCGCTTCGACGCGCACGCCGACATGAAGATGGCCGCGCTGACCGACGTCATCAAGACCAACGCGAAGATCAAGAAGATCTACGTGATCGGCCAGGACTACTCGTTCGGCAAGGCGGTGGCCGAGGCCGCCGTCTCCATGCTGAAGCAGAAGCGGCCCGACATCCAGGTGGTCGGCAACGAGCTGCACCCGATCGGCAAGGTGCTCGACTTCTCGCCGTACGTGCAGAAGATCCTCGCCTCCGGCGCCGACGCGGTCATCACCGGCAACTGGGGCGCCGACATGGTGAACCTCGCCAAGGCCGCCAACGACGGCGGGCTCAAGGTGCCCTTCTACACCTACTACGCCGCCTCCGACGGCATCACGGCCGCCATCGGCGCCGCCGGCATCGACCGCATCCGGCTCGTGCACGAGACGCACCCGGGCAACCCGACGCCGCCCAAGGCGCTCTCGGAGTACATCACCGGCTACCGCAAGCTCCATCCCAAGAACGACGTGAACCAGCCGCGGATCAACACGGCCCTGTCGATGCTGGCGCTGGCCATCAAGAAGGCCGGCACGACGGACGTCGACAAGGTGGCCTCCGCGCTGGAGGGGCTCGAGTTCACCAACCTCGGCGGCGACCAGGTGGTCATGCGCCGCGAGGACCATCAGCTCCAGATGCCGATCTACATCTCGGTGCACACGAACAAGGGCATCGTGCACGATCTCGACGCCTCCGGCTTCGGCCTGTCGCTCGAGCACAAGATCGAGCGCGACAAGGCGATGCTGCCCGCCGTGGGGTGCAAGATGGAGCGGCCGAGCTAGCCGGGGCCGACGCGCGAGCGGCCCCGCCCGGGGCCGCTCGCGCCCTTCCGCGATGTTCGAGCTGGTCGTCTTCTCCCTCCTGAACGGGCTCGTCTTCGGGCTGCTGCTCTTCATGCTGTCCAGCGGCCTGACGCTCATCTTCGGCATGATGGGCGTGCTGAACTTCGCGCACGCCGGGTTCTACATGCTCGGGGCGTACCTCGGGTTCACCGTCACCCAGCACGCGGGGTTCGTGCCGGCGCTGGTCGTCGTGCCCGTGCTGGTGGGGCTCCTCGGGGCGGTGGTCGAGCGCCAGGGGCTCCGCCGCGTGCACCGCTTCGGCCACGTCGCCGAGCTGATCTTCACCTTCGGCGTCGCGATCCTCGTCACCGAGATCGTGCAGTTCGTCTGGGGCCGGCCGGCCAAGCGCGTGGAGATCCCCGCCTTCCTCGACTTCCCGCTGTTCCAGCTCTTCAACGCGAGCTTCCCGGCCTACAAGGCGTTCATGCTCGCCGTCTCCGTCGGCATGTTCGTCTTCCTGTTCGCGATCCTCACGCGGACGCGCGCGGGGCTCATCATCCAGGCCTCGCTGACGCACCCGGGGATGGTGGCCATGCTCGGCCACAACGTGCCGCGCGTGTTCATGGTGGTGTTCGGCATCGGCTGCGCGCTGGCGGGGCTGGCCGGCGTGATCGCGGGGCCGGTGCTCGGGACGTTCCCGGGCATGGCGCAGGTGCTCGGCAGCATCGTGTTCGTGGTCGTGGTCATCGGCGGCCTGGGCTCGCTGAGCGGCGCCCTCCTGGCCTCGATCCTCATCGGCGTCGTGCAGACGGTGGCGGTGGCGCTCGACGTCTCCATCGGCAGCGCACTCGCCGCGGCCGGCGTCGTGCTCGATCCCACGGGCTTCCTGCACGAGCTGACCAGCGTGACGGTCGCCCAGATCGCGCCGATCCTGCCGTACATCCTGCTGGTGGTCGTCCTCATCGTCCGGCCCACCGGGCTCTTCGGGACGCGCGAGACGTGAGCACCCCGGCCGGCGCGACGACCCGGCCGCTCGCCGTCGCCGGCGCGCGCGCCCGCTGGCTCCGCGGCTCGGGCGTGTGGCTCCTCGCGGCGCTCGTGGTGGCGCTGCTGCCCGTCGTGATCCGGACCCCGGTCGCCGTGCCCGTGATGAACCAGATGGGCATCGCGATCGTGTTCGCGCTCAGCTACAACATGCTGCTCGGCCAGGGCGGGATGCTCTCCTTCGGCCACGCCGTCTACGTCGGGCTCGGCGGCTTCATCGCCGCCCACGCGCTCAACCACGCCGGGCAGGGGACGCTGTGGCTGCCGCTGCCGCTCGTGCCGCTGGTGGGCGGGCTCGGTGGGCTCCTCTTCGCCGCGCTCTTCGGCTCCTTCTCCACGGGGCGCTCGGGCACGGTGTTCGCCATGATCTCGCTCGGCATCGCCGAGCTGATGGCCGCCTCCTCGCTCATCTTCAACGAGTTCTTCGGCGGGGAGGAGGGCATCACGGCGAACCGGACGAAGGCCCCGCTGCTCCTGGGCCTCGAGTTCACGACCGATCGCCAGGTCTACTACCTGATCGCCTTCTGGGCGCTCGTGACGACGGCGCTCATGTACGCGTTCTCGCGCACGCCGGTCGGGCGCATGGCGAACGCGGTCCGGGACAATCCCGAGCGCGCGGAGTTCGTCGGCTACAGCGCCCGCTGGGTCCGCTACGTGACCTTCTGCGCCTCGGGGTTCTTCGCCGGCATCGGCGGCGGCCTGTTCGCCGCGAACTACGAGATCCTGACCGCCGAGAACATGGGCCTGAACGCGTCCGGCTCCGTGCTGCTCATGACCTACATCGGCGGCATCGGCTACTTCCTCGGACCCGTGCTCGGCGCCATCGTCTTCACCTTCTTGCAGTCGATGCTGAGCGACTACACGGACGTCTGGCTGCTCTACCTCGGCATCGTCTTCCTGGCCACCGTGCTCTTCGTGCCGATGGGGCTGACCGGCATCGTCGTGATGCACGGCGCCGTCTGGCGCGCCCGGCGGCTGGGACGCCTGGTCCTCCCGTACACGGCCACGGCGCTGGCGCTGGCGGTGGCGGCGCTGGGCGTGGTCGGCCTCGTGGAGATGATCCACGTCCTCGTCTCCGCGCCCGTCTCGCGCGGCACGCGGTGGCTCTTCTGGGTGCTGGTCAACGTGCGGACCGTCACGCCGTGGGTCGCCTTCGCCGCCATCGCCATCGCCGGCGTGCTCGCCCTCCGCTGGACGATGCCGCGCGCGGGCGCCGCCTTCGCGGAGGCGAGCCGTCCGGGAGACGCGCGGTGAGCGCGGCCATCGAGCTGGAGGGCGTCCACAAGCACTTCGGCGTCACGCCGATCATCCGCGGCGTGGACCTCGCGATCGAGGTGGGAACGCGGCAGGCGCTCATCGGCCCGAACGGCGCCGGCAAGTCGACGCTGTTCAACCTCATCACCGGCAAGTACCCGGTCTCACGCGGCCGCATCCGCCTGAAGGGCGAGGACGTCACCGGCCGGCGCCCGAACGAGATCAACCGCCGCGGGCTGAGCCGCTCGTTCCAGGTGACGAACATCTTCCCGCGCCTGAGCGTCTTCGAGAACGTCCGGTGCGCCGTGCTGTGGTCGATGGGCTACGGCTACGCATTCTGGCGCTTCGTGGACCGGAGCCGGGAAGCGCGCGAGCGGACGGAGACGGTGCTGGAGCAGCTCAACCTCACCGCCCGGCGCGACGTGCCGGCGGGCGTGCTCTCGTACGCCGAGCAGCGCGCCCTCGAGATCGGCATCACGATCGCGGGCGGCGCCGACGTCATCCTGCTCGACGAGCCGACCTCGGGCATGAGCCGCAGCGAGACGGAGCAGGTGGTGCAGCTCATCCGCCAGGTGACGGCCGGCCGGACGCTGCTCATGGTGGAGCACGACATGAGCGTCGTCTTCGACCTCGCCGACCGGATCGCCGTCCTCGTCTACGGCCAGGTGATCGCGCACGACACGCCGGAGCGCATCCGGGCCAGCGCGGCCGTCCAGGAGGCGTACCTGGGCGTGCCCGCCCACGCGTGATGCTGGCCGTCGACGACCTGCACGCCTACTACGGCAAGAGCCACATTCTGCACGGCGTCAGCCTCACCGTTGGCGAGGGCGAGATCGTGAGCCTGCTCGGCCGCAACGGCGTCGGCCGCTCGACGACGATCAAGGCGATCATGGGCGACGTCCAGGCCACGGGGTCCGTTCGCTTCCGCGGCGAGGAGATCGCCGGCCTCGCGCCATACGTGATCGCGCGCAAGGGCCTCGGCTACGTGCCCGAGAACCGCGACATCTTTCCCACCCTCACCGTGCGCCAGAACCTCCTGCTCGGCATGAAGAACCCGCGCCAGGCCGGGCGCTGGACCATCGAGGACATGTTCCGGCTCTTTCCGGTGCTCCGCGAGCGCGCGGAGGCGCCGGGTGCGGTCCTGTCCGGCGGCGAGCAGCAGATGCTGACGATGTGCCGGACGCTGATGGGCGACCCGCACCTCATCATGATCGACGAGCCGACCGAGGGGCTGGCGCCGATGCTCGTCCAGCAGGTCGCCACGCTGCTGACCGAGATCGCCCAGCGCGGCGTGGCCATCCTGCTCGTCGAGCAGAAGCTCACGATCGCGCTCACGATCTCCCACCGCGTCTACGTCATGGGCCACGGCCGCGTCGTCTTCGAGGGCACGCCCGAGGACCTGCGCCGCAACGACGGCGTGCGCAAGGAGTGGCTCGAGGTGTAGAGGCGGGGGGGCGCGGCTAGCGCGGGCGTTTCAGGAGCCAGTCGATGACGGCGCTGCCGTCGCGCTCGACGGCCGGTGCCGAGCGCGGCGCGGCGGCCGGATCGGCGTGCCCGTTGCCGGCCGAGGCGTTCCGGGCGGGCGGGGCCTCGCGCGACGGCGCGGTCTCCTCCCGCGCCGCCGGGGCGACGCCCTGGGCGGCGGGAACGGCGGTGGCCGCCGGCGTCGCGACGAGCGCGCGAACGCGCGCGACGAGCCCGCCGGCGAGGGCCAGCCACACGAGTCCGGCGATGATGCCCGCGGTGGCCACCGCGGCCGCGATGCGCAGCGCCACGTCGGGCCGCCGCCGGCGGTGGCGCCGGTGGCTGCTCACGCGCGTCCTCGCGGCGCGTGCCGGGCGCGGCGGCGGCGCGGGCGCCGGCTCCGCGAGCGCAGTCTGCGCGGCCCACAGGTCGTTGACCATCACGCTGATGTCCGGGAAGCGGCGCTCCGGGCGCGGGTCGAGCGCCGTCGCGACGATGCGCTCCACTTCCGGCGGCAGGGCCGGCGACGCGACGGCGGCGCCCGTCGCCTCGCGCGGCCGGCCCCCGGTCAGCAGGTCGCGCAGCAGCATGCCGAGCGCGTACTGGTCCGTCGCCTCGGTGGTCTCGCCGCCGGGCTCGACCTGCTCGGGCGCGAGATAGGCCGGAGGCGACACCTCGCGGCGGCGCCGGCCCAGCGGCGTCCGGTACGCCGCGGTCAGCTCGGCGCCGAGGAGGACGACACGCTCGATCCCGTCGTCGTCCTTGACGAGGATCACCGATTCGGGCCCGAGCTGCCCGTGCAGGATCCGGTCGTGGTGCAGGACCTCGAGCGCCTCGCCGACCTGGCTGGCCACGCGCAGCGCGGTGGGCAGGTCGAGCGCGCCGCGCGCGTCGAGGACTTCACGGAGCGTGGCGCCGCGCGTCGGCTCGAGCGCGACGAAGAGCTCGCCCGTGTCCATGGTGCCGCACTCGTACACGCGCGGCAGTCCGCGCTGCACGTGCGCCGACATGGCCAGGGTGGTGGCCTGCTCGCGCACCGCCGCCACGAACTCGGCATCGGCGGCGACCTCGTCCCGCAGCACCTTCAGCGCGATCGGACGCCCGAACCGGAGCTCCTCGGCCGCGTAGACCACGACGTCGCGGCTCACCGAGGCGACGGCGTTCACGCGGTATCGCGCCTTGACGATGGATCCGGCAAGGCCAAGGCTGCGCTCGGATCGTTCCACGATACTCATACGTCCCCTTACGGCGGAGGCCAGCATCGAACCACTGTTCGGCGACCG
>DASUPA010000355.1:0-2880 GCA_036276335.1 Candidatus Methylomirabilota bacterium
GCCATCCGCCAGGACAACATCCTGTTCCCGCCGGCCGGAGTGAACGGCGGCCACGCGGGGCGCCCCGGCAGCTGCATCGTGAACCCGGGCCGAGCCGACGAGCGGCGCCTGGCGCCGATGTCCGACGGCAACGTGCTGCGCCGCGGCGATGTGCTGCGCCTGTCGACGAGCGGCGGAGGCGGCTGGGGCCATCCCTTCGACCGGCCGCTCGAGCGCGTGCGCCGGGACGTCGTGGGCGGCTTCGTGTCTGTCGGCTCGGCGCGGGAGGACTACGGCGTGGTCATCGACGAGCGCGGCACGATCGACACGGCGGCCACGGCGGCGCTCCGCGTCCGCCCGCGGGGCGTGGTGCGCATGTTCCATCGCACCGGTTACTTCGGGCCGCCCGTCGGGACGGCCCCGTGAGCGCGACGGCCCCGGTGGCCATCGTGACCGGCGCGGCACGCGGCATCGGCCGCGCGACCGCGGTGGCGCTGGCGAGGAGCGGCTTCCGCCTGGCCCTCGTCGACGTCCGGGCGCCGGAGCTGCGCGAGACGGCCGGGCTGGTGCGCGAGGCCGGCCGGGAGGCGCTGGCGCTCGAGGGCGACGTCATCAGCTTCTCGGCGACCCAGCGTCTCGCGCGCGAGGTCCTCGCCGCGTGGACCCGTGTCGACGTCCTCGTCAACAACGCCGGCATCTCGCAGCCCAAGGGCCTGCTCGAGATCACCGAGGACGAGTGGGATCGCACGATCGACACGCATCTCAAGGGCGCCTTCAACTGGTGCAAGGTGCTGGCCCCGGCGATGCTCGGCCAGCGCGCCGGCCGCATCGTCAACATGTCGTCGGTGAGCGCCCACACCGGAGCCGGCACCGCCGCCGTCAGCAAGTCCGCCTACTGCGCGGCGAAGGCGGGGATCCTGGGCCTCACGCGCGGCCTGGCCAAGGAGCTGGCGCCCCACGTGACCGTGAACGCCATCTGCCCCGGGCTCATCGCGACCGACCTCACGGCGGGCATGATCGCGCGCGAGGGCGCGGACGCGCTCGTGCGCTCGATCCCGCTCGCGCGGCTCGGGACGCCGCAGGACATCGCGCAGGTGGTGGTCTTCCTCGCGACGGTCACCCCCTGCTTCATGACGGGCGAGGTCATCGACGTGGACGGCGGGCAATGGGTGAACTGAGCGCGCGCGCCGTCCTCGTCACCGGCGCCGCCTCCGGCATCGGGCGCGCGCTCGCCGAGGCGCTCGCGCGCCGCGGGACGCCGGTCGCGCTGTGCGACCTCGACGCCGCGGGCGCCCAGGCCGCCGCCGGCAAGATCCTCGGCGCCGGCGGGCGCGCGTGGGCGGTCGCCGCCGACGTGACGCGACCGGCCGACGTCGAGCGCATGGTGGACCGGGCCCGCCGGGACGCCGGTCCGCTCGGCGGCCTGGTGAACTGCGCCGGCATCTATCCCAACACGCCGTTCCTCGACGTGACCGCCGCCGAGTGGGACCAGGTGCTGGCGGTGAACCTGCGCGGTCCGTTCCTCGTCACCCAGGCCGTGGCGCGGCGCATGATCGCCGAGGGCGGCGGCGGCAGCATCGTGAACATCTCCTCCACGGCCAGTCGCCTGGCGCGTCCGGGGATCGCCCACTACGGCGCGTCCAAGGCCGCGCTCAACCAGCTCACCGCGGTGGCCGCGGTGGAGCTGGCGCCGCACGGCATCCGCGTGAACGCCGTGCTCCCCGGCGTCGTCGGCACCGAGCGCGTGCACGAGAACGCGGCGACCGACCGCGGCCGGGCCGAGCACGAGGCGAAGCTGGCCCGCATCCCGCTGGCCCGGCTCGCGGAGCCGGCGGAGGTGGTCAGCGTGGTGCTCTTCCTGCTCTCGCCCGATGCCGCGTACTGCACCGGCGCGCTCTTCACGGTGGACGGCGGCTTCACGCTCGGCATTCCGGCCCCGCGCCGAGAAGGAGGGAACCCGCGGTGAGCATGACGCCCGCCGAGGCTTACGAGCAGTGCCTCGTCCCGGCGATCTTCGAGCCGTGGGCGCGGAGGGCGCTCCAGGCTCATCCGCCGGCGCCGGGAGACCGCGTGCTCGACGTGGCATGCGGCACCGGCATCGGCGCGCGACTGGCGGCGTGCCTCGTGGGGCCCGAGGGGTCGGTGGTCGGCGTGGACGTCGACGACGGCATGCTGGCGGTCGCCCGCACGACCCGCGGGCAGACCGATGAAGCGCCGATCGAGTGGCGGCACGCCAGTGCGCTCGAGCTGCCATGGCCGGCGCGCGAGTTCGACTACCTGCTCTGCCTCGAGGGCCTGCAGTTCTTCCCCGACCGGTCTGCCGCGCTGCGGGAGATGCGGCGGGTGCTCCGGCCGCGCGGCGTGCTCGTCGGCACCGTGTGGGGACCGCTCGAGCAGAATCCCGCCTATCACGCGCTCGCCGAGGGCCTCCGGCGCTTCGTGTCCGAGGAGGCGGGGCGCCTGCCGCCATTCGCGCTTCCCGATGCGGACGCCATCCGGGCGGTCGTCCGGGCCGCCGGCTTCGGCGACCCGCGCGTGACCCTCGAGAGCCTGTCGCTCGCCGTGCCGTCCGCGGAGGCCTTCGTCGACTGGATCGCCGCCGGCGGCCCCACGACCCGCCACAACCTGGCGCAGCTCGGGCACGACCGCCGGCGCGAGTTCGACGAGCTCGTCACCGCGCGGCTCGCGCCATACCGGAAGGGCGACGGCCTGTCGTTGCCGAGCACGCGCCACGTCATCGTCGCCCGGTAACGGGCCGGCGACTCGCTTGCCTGCGGCGGCGGGCGTGCCGTACAATCCCGCCCACTCGCTGGCGCCCCCGCATCCCGGGAGCTTTGGAGGCCGCCCATGACGCACGGTCGTTCCTGGCTGACCCTTGCGCTCGTCCTGCTCCTTCTCGTC
>DASUPA010000356.1:0-4302 GCA_036276335.1 Candidatus Methylomirabilota bacterium
ATCGCGGGCGCGACGCCGCTGCCCGAGGGCGTGCTCACCGTCCGCATCGGCACGCCGCTGGCGGAGGTCGAGCAGCGCCTGCTCGACGAGACCCTGCGCGTGACGAAGGGCAACAAGACCCTCACCGCGAAGCTGCTGGGCATCGACGTGCGTACCGTGTCGCGGAAGCTGGAGCGGCTCGAGGAGAGCGCCGATCCGGGGCCGTTGCCGGCGCCGGACGCCGGCGACGATCGCCCGGCGTAGCGGTCAGTCCCGCGCCGCCTCGCCGCGGAACGCGGCGCGGACCCCCGCCGGCTCGGGCGCCGTCACTCGGTCACCAGCCAGGACTTCAGGAAGGCGGTGAGCTGGGCCTGGATCTTCCGCCACTGCGGGGCGTGGTCCCGGAAGAACTGGGCGTGCACCCTCAGGCCGAGGGCGGGGTCGGTCGCGAAGAGCTCGCAGCGCGGAGCCGGCTTGATGCTGGTGCCCGCATCCGGCGCCTGGCACATCATGTAGATGGGGTCGCCGTCCGCGTCCGTCGCCGCCACCACGGTGTACGCCGGAGAGCCCTGCACGGGCAGGCGCGCCGTCGTCGTGCGAGAGTCGAAGTGGTACGCCGTCGCCCCGTACGCCTGCGTGGCCGGCGGCTCGCTGGCGATGAAGGCCTCGATCAGCTCGCCGGGCCTGGGGCCGGAATCGGGCTTCACCCGCACCCACATGACGTTCTTGTTCCCCGTCAGGTCGCGCCAGTTGTCGAGCGTGTAGCCGACGAGCTTCGGCAGGAACATCACGAGCGTGAGCTCGCGCGCGGTCTCCCGGGGGCGCGCGGCCAGGCCGTGCGCCGTGACGTAGTTGGCGGGGATCCGCAGCGTGCGGCCGCCGACGATCCGCTCGAGGGGGGCCGTCGTGTAGTCGCGCCGCACGCTCTCCTCCGCCTCGCGGCGCAGCTGCTCCGGGCTCTTGTACGCGCGCGCCGCCTTCTCGTACTTCTCGCGGTTCCGCGTCAGGTCCGTCGCGAACGTCACCAGGCCCTCGCGGGCCGCCGTCCGCCGCTGCAGGAGCCTCTCGCCGAGGGGATCGAGCTTGTGCGCCACGGCCCACGTCTCGTAGGTCGTCTCGTCCCAGCGCATCGCCTTCGCGATGATCTCGATCATCTTCAGGATGTCCTGCATGGCGTAGGCGTTGATGGCCTCGCCGAGCGTCACGCTGTAGATGGTCACGATCTGCCCGTGCTCCCCGGTGAGCTGCGGCGCGTACCTGGCGCGGAGCTGGCCGGCGTAGAACCAGAACACGGCCTCGTCCTGGGCGCCGAGCTCGAAGTGGCGGGCGGCCGCGTGCATCAGCGAGAGCGGGTCCGCCCGCTCGGCGCCCCCGAGCACCTCGGCCACGGCCGCCCGCGCCACCGTGGGATCCTTCGAGCCGAGGCGCTCCTGGAGCGTCTCGACCTCCGCCCACCCCGGCACCGCGCACACCAGACCGGCGAGGACGGCGACGAGGCGAAGCGCGCTCACGGTGGTCGGCATGCTCCAAGATACCGCTCCGGCCCGCGCCCCACCAAGAACGGCGAGTCCCGCTGGGTTATCCTGTGTCCCATGAAAGCTCTCCTGCTGACGCGCGAGTATCCGCCGCACATCTATGGTGGCGCCGGCGTCGTCGTCGACCAGCTCACGCAGGCGCTGAAGCGCCGGATGGGCGTCGAGGTGCGGTGCTTCGGCGAGCGAGGGCCGACGGGCGACGGCGTGACGGTGCGCGGGTACGAGCCGTGGGAGCGGCTGAAGGCGGGCGCCGACGGGCCGCGCTTCGCGCCGGCGCTGGAGACCCTGTCGATCGGGCTCGCCATGGCGCGCGACCACGTCGACGCCGACGTCGTGCACGCGCACACGTGGTACGCCGACATGGGCGGGCTGTGGATCCGCACGCTCTACCGGATCCCGCTCATCGTGACGCTCCACAGCATGGAGCCCCTGCGTCCCTGGAAGGCCGACCAGCTCGGCAGCGGCTACCTGCTGTCGACGTGGATCGAGAGGACGGCCGTCGAGGCCGCCGACCGCGTCATCGCCGTGTCCGCGAAGATGCGCGACGACATCCTGGAGCACTTCGACTGTGATCCCGCGCGCGTCGTCGTGATCCACAACGGCATCGATCCCGACCGGTTCCGCCACACGGACGCCCGCGACCACCTGGACCGGCTGGGCGTGAAGCCGCCCTACGTACTCTTCGTCGGCCGCATCACCGACCAGAAGGGCATCTTTCACCTGCTCGAGGCCGCCAAGCTGCTGCCGGCCGGCGTGCAGGTCGTCCTGTGCGCCTCCGCCCCCGACACGCCCGAGATCGAGGAGCGGCTGCGCAAGGCCGTCGCGACACTTCCGGGCGTGCGCTGGATCAACGAGATGGTGAAGCACGAGGTGGTCACGCAGCTCTACAGCCACGCGGCCGTGTTCTGCTGCCCGTCAGTGTACGAGCCGTTCGGCCTCATCAACCTCGAGGCGATGGCCTGCGAGACACCGGTGGTCGCCTCCGCCGTCGGCGGCATCGTGGAGGTCGTCGAGGACGGCAAGACGGGGGTGCTGGTGCCGCCGGCGCGGCCCGACGCGCTCGCGCAGGCGCTCACGCGGGTCCTCGACAACCCCGAGCTCGGCCGCCGGATGGGCAGGGCCGGGCGCGCCCGCGTCGAGGCGAGGTTCAGCTGGGCCTCGGTCGCCGAGCGGACCGAGCAGGTCTACGCCGAGGCGATCGCCGACTTCAAGCGCGCCGACGCCAACTAGTGCTCCGCGACCTCGCGGCCTTCGTCTTCGACCTCGACGGCTGCGTGTGGCAGGGCGAGCGGCTCAATCCCGGCGCCGCCGCGACGCTGGCGGCCCTCCACGCGAGCGGGCGGGGCGTCGCCTACCTCACCAACAACTCGCGCGCCACCGGCGCCGACATCACCGCGAAGCTCCGCCGGCTCGGCGTCACGCCGAGCGCGCCCGCGCTCACGCCGCTCGAGATCCTCGGCACGGTGATCGCGGAGGCGTACGGGCCGTCGCGGGTGCTGGTGATCGGCGCCCCCGAGCTGGCGGCCGTCGTGGAGCAGGCGGGGCACCGCGTCGTGGACGTCAAGGCGTGGCGCGACGCCACCGTGGTCGCCGTCGGCAACGACTTCGAGCTGACCTACGAGCGCCTCACCGCCGCCAGCCGCGCGGCGGCGGCCGGCGCGCCGCTCGTCACGCCGAACGTCGATCCGCGCCTGCCCCTCGAGGACGGCGACTTCCTGCCCGGCTGCGGCGCCATCGTGGCCGCGGTCGCCGCGGCGGCCGGCGTGACCCCGCACGTGGTCGGCAAGCCGCGGCCGCCGCTCTTCCGGATGGCCCTGCGGCGGCTCGGCGTGGCGTCGCACGCGGCTGCGATGGTCGGGGACAGCGTGGTGTCCGACGTGGCCGGCGCCCGCGCGGTCGGCATGCGGACGGTGCTGTACGCGCCCGCGGGCGGCGCGCCCGCCGACGCCGCGGACGTCGTCGTGCGGTCGTTCGCGGAGCTCGGGCGGCTCGCCGGGGTCGAGTAGGGCGGCCGGCTACTCGTCGGCCCGCATCCCTCTACTTCTCGCCGCTCGCGTTGAACTGCACGTTCGTGACCGTGCCGTCGGCACTGACGCTGACGACGACCTCCTCCTGGTAGTGCTTGACCTTCGGCGCGAACGGGATGGGCTCCACGCGCGTCTGGCTGTAGGTGTAGACGAGTCCCCGGTCGTCCTTCCCCACGAGGGGGAAGACGTAGAGGCCTCCGGGCGGGCCCAGCAGCTCCACGACGGCCGCCTCCTTCGTCTCGCCCTTCTTGATCTCCGTCACCTTCGCCTCGGGAAAGTCGGTGTGGTCGTCCTTGAAGGAGCTGCTGAAGTCGTGACCGACCAGCACCAGGTCGGCGAAATAGAAGGCCTGCGCGCGCGCCGGGGTCACGCCGTCGTGGAGCGGCGTGCCGCCCGCGACGGAGTAGGCGTAGCTGATGTGCTTGACCGTCTGGTTGTTCTTCAGCATGGTCCCCTCGCGATACGGCGTCCCGAACTTGGCGACGATCTCGGCGTACGTCGTCTTGCCGAGCACGAGCGAGTCGGGCGTGGCGCGGGTGAAGTCGCGGCCGGCGCACCCGGCGAGCGTGAGCAGCGCCACGAGGGCGAGGCAGCGACCGAGCGGTGAGGTCATGGGCGAGCCTTTCTTCCCACGTCGGCGTGGGCGGTGACGTTGGCGAGGATCTGCTCCGCGAGTCGCGCGTCCAGCGGCCGGATCGCCTCCGCCTGGGCGCGCGCGTCGCCGGCGCGTCCCAGTTCCGTGTACGCGCGCGCCAGGTGAT
>DASUPA010000357.1:0-6390 GCA_036276335.1 Candidatus Methylomirabilota bacterium
AAAGCCGTGGCGTCGCTCGATCACCCGGTGTGACCGTGGGCTCCCGGCGCCCCCCAAGCCCCCCAACGCTCGCGACGCCCCGGCACAGCCGTGGCGCCCGATGGATTACATGGGGGGCTCCGGGCGCCCCCCATACCCCTCGACGCTCGCGACGCCCCGGCAAAGCCGTGGCGTCCCTCGACCTAGCTGCCTCGCCGCAGGCATCACGGGGCGCGGCGGGACCGCCGGAACACGGGGTCATTTGTCGAGCCAGGTGTAGAGGAGGCGCATGCCGAGGCCGTAGCCGTCGTGGTGCTTGAAGCCCTTGACGTACGCCGGATGGGCGACGTACTGCGGCCACTGCGGCACGTAGACGTAGTAGGCCTTGTCGGCCAGGTAGCGCTGGATGTCGTCGATGATCTGCTTGCGCTTCTTCGGATCCATCTCGCGCCGCTGGGCGACCAGCATCTTCGTCAGCTCGGCGTCGGTGACGTGGCTCAGGTTCGTGGGCAGCTCGGGCGCGAAGCGGGCGAAGAGGAAATCGTCGACCTCGGTGAACGGGGTCGACGGCCCCATGGCCATCTTCTCGTACTTGCCGACCATGGTCGTCGAGCTGTACTTGCCGTACTCCTCGGGCTTCAGCTCGACGGTGATGCCCACCTTGCCGAGGTTCTCGGCCGTCAGCTCGTAGTACGACCGCCACGGCACGACGTAGCCGGGCCAGTGATACATCGGGACCGTCAGCCCCTTGCCGTACCCCGCCTCCGTGAGGAGCTTCTTGGCCTCGGTCGGATCGTAGCCGACGAGGTACTTCGCCTTCGCGGGCTCCAGCTTCGCCGCGTCGAGCTTCCACTCCTTCATCGCGCAGGGCACCGGCCCGGCGTCGATGCAGCCCTCGCCGAAGAGGAGCGCGTCGTTCCACGCCTTGCGGTCGATGGCGAGCGACACCGCGCGCCGCACGCGCACGTCGTTGAACGGCGGCTGGTCCGTGCGGAAGCTGATGTACCCCTGCCCGATGACCTGGTACGGCGTGAGGCTGATCTCCGGATTGGTCTTCTGGAGCGACTTGGCTTCCTCCGGGCTGATCCAGCCCCAGATGTGCGGGAGCTCGGCCTTGCCGGCGCGCAGCACGGCCACGCGGGCGGCGGCGTCCGGCGTGATCTCGATGACGACGCCGTCGAGGTACGGCAGCCCCTTCATGAAGTAGGCGGGATTCCGCTCGAAGACCACGCGGACGCCCTTGTCGTACGACTTGAGCACGAACGGACCGGTGCCGATGACGGCGTCCGGGTGATTGAAGTCCTTGAACCTGTCCTCGGCCTCGCGCGGCAGGATGGCGCAGAATGAGGGGCTCGCCAGGTGGTTCAGGAACGGCGCGTAGGGCTCCTTGAGCGTGACGCGCACGGTGTGGCGGTCGACGACGTCGACGCCCGTGACCGGCGCCAGGCGCGTGCGGAAGCCCGACTTCGCCAGGAACCGCTCGAGCGAGTACTTCACGTCGTCCGCGGTGACCTCGCGCCCGTTCACCGGCGGCTTGTTGTGGAAGCGGACGCCCTTGCGCAGGTGGAAGGTGTAGACCTTGCCGTCCTTCGACACCGTCCACTTCTCGGCGAGATCGGGGAGGATCGAGAAATCCGTGGGGGATTTCTGCTCCGGCCCGTTCGGGAACCGCACGAGCTGGCTGTAGCTCAGGCTCACGTAGGAGTGCGTCAGGAAGCTGATCGAGACGTGGGGATCCAGGTTGGGCGCCTCGCGCTCGGCGATGCGCAGCACTCCGCCGCGCTTCGGGGTCTGGGCTTCGGCAACGGGGGTCGCCAGCAAGGCGGTGAGCAGAAAGAGACCGATCAGGTGAGCGAACCGTGGGCGCATCTCGCCTCCTCGTCTTCCTCGACAGAGCGGTCGGGACGGAAAAGTGCGCCCATTATGCTCAGGCGGCGACACTTGTCAACGAACGCCGGCTGTCGGCCGTGCCCGGGCGGCGAGCCAGGACACGGCCGTGGCCCTTCGGCGAGCGACGGACGGTCGACGCGGAGCTACGGACCGTCGACGCTGAGGATGCGGACGTCGAACACGAGCGTCTTGCCGGCCAGCGGATGGTTCAGGTCCAGCACGACGCTCTTGTCCTTGATCTCCTTGACCCGGACGGCGCGGCTCTCGCCGCTGGCGCTGCGCCCCGTGAGCTGGCTGCCCACCTTGACGTCGGGCGGCACCCGCTCGCGGCCGACCTCGATCTCCGCCTTCGGATCGACCTTGCCGTAGCCGTCCTCCGGCTTCACCGTCACCTTCCTGGCGTCGCCGGCGCGCAGGCCGGCCAGCGCCGACTCGAGACCGGGCACGATCTGGCGCGTCCCGTGGGTGTAGACGAACGGCTCCTGACCCTTGTTGGTGTCCAGGACCGTGCCGGCGTCGTCGGTGAGCGTGTACTCGAGACCCACCCGCGAGCCCTCCTTGATGGCCGGAGCGGCGGGATTCTGCGCGAGCGCGGCCGGACCGGGCAGGGCGAGCAGGGCGACGAGGCTGAGGAAGGCGATCAGGGTTCTCATGCCCCGATTGTCTCCCCGGTTACAATGGATGCAAATCCGGATTCCCGGAGCGTTCATGCCGAGAACTCCGCTCGAGCCCCGGTTCCAGGTCGAGTACCTGTCCATCCTCGATGCCGAGGGCAACCTCGATGCGTCCCTGGAGCCCAAGCTCCCGGCGGGCGACCTCAAGCGCATCTATCGCGCGATGCTGCTGGGCCGCCGCCTGGACGAGCGGATGGTGCGCCTGCAGCGCCAGGGCCGCATCGGGACGTTCGCGCCGATCAAGGGCCAGGAGGCCTCGCAGCTCGGCAGCGTGTACACGCTGCGCCCGACCGACTGGATGGTCCCCTCCTTCCGCGAGACGGCGGCGATGCTGTGGCGCGGCTGGCCGATCGAGAAGATGCTGCTGTTCTTCGCCGGCTACCTGGAGGGCGGCCAGCCCGCTCCCGACCAGCGCGACCTGCCGATCTGCATCCCCGTCGCCACCCAGGTTCCCCACGCGGTGGGCCTCGCGTACGCGGCGCAGTACCGCAACGAGGACTCGGTGGTGATGGTCTACTTCGGCGACGGCGCAACGTCCGAGGGCGACTTCCACGAGGCGCTCAACTTCGCGGGCGTCTGGCACGTGCCCGTCGTATTCGTCTGCCAGAACAACCAGTGGGCCATCTCCGTGCCGCTGAAGAAGCAGACGCACTCGCGGACCATCGCGCAGAAGGCGCTCGCCTACGGCATCCCCGGCGTCCAGGTCGACGGCAACGACGTGCTGGCCGTCTACACCGCGGCCCGCGAGGCCGTGGAGCGGGCGCGCGCGGGCGACGGCCCGACCCTCATCGAGTGCGTGACCTACCGGCTCGGCGTCCACACGACGGCCGACGACCCGACGAAGTACCGGTCGAACGAGGAGGTCGCCGAGTGGGAGCGCAAGGACCCGCTCACGCGCTTCGTCGCCTACCTCCGGAAGAAGCGGCTGCTGGACGAGGGGCTGGAGCAGGAGGTCGACGCCGAGATCGCCGCCGGCGTAGCGCGCTTCGAGGCGACGGCGGCCGCCGATCCGCTGGCGATGTTCGACCACATCTACGCCGAGCTGCCGCCCGACCTCAAGGTGCAGCGCGAGATGCTGGCCGAGCGGCTCCGCAAGGGCGAGACCGGGCCGCGCCGGCCGCCGGAGCCCTCCCCGCCGATGCGCGGCCAGCGGAGCGGCCAGCGCTGATGGCCAAGCTCAACATGGTCAAGGCCCTGAACCTGGCGCTCCTCCAGGAGATGGAGCGGGACGCCGACGTGCTCGTGATCGGCGAGGACGTGGGCGTCGACGGCGGCGTGTTCCGGGTCACGGAGGACCTGCATCGCACGTTCGGCAGCAAGCGCGTGATCGACAGCCCCCTCGCCGAGGCGGCCATCATCGGCACCTCCATCGGCATGGCGCTCTACGGGCTGCGGCCGGTGTGCGAGATCCAGTTCTCCGGCTTCGCCTTCCAGTGCTTCCACCAGATCGAGAACCACGCCGCGCGCTACCGCACCCGCTCGCAGGGACGCTTCCACGTGCCGCTGGTGATCCGCATGCCGTACGGCGGCGGGGTACGGGCCCTCGAGCACCACAGCGAGTCCGAGGAGCAGTTCTACGCCCACATCCCGGGCCTCAAGATGGTGGTGCCCTCGGGACCGCGCAACGCGCGCGCGCTCCTGACGGCGGCCATCCGCGACCCCGACCCCGTCGTGTTCTTCGAGCACAAGGGCCTCTACCACGCGGCCAAGGAGGAGGTCCCCGACGAGAGCGAGACGCTCGAGATCGGCCGCGCGCAGGTCGTCCAGGAGGGCGCCGACCTGACGCTGATCGCGTGGGGGGGCATGCTGCGGACGGCGCGCGAGGCGGCGGAGACGCTGCAGGCGGAGGACGGCGTCACGTGCGAGATCGTCGACCTCCTCACCATCGCACCGCTGGACCGCGAGACCCTCGTCCGCTCGGTGGCGAAGACCGGTCGCGCCCTCGTCGTCCACGAGGCGCCGCGCTCGTTCGGGCCGGGGGCGGAGATCGCGGCCTCCATCATGGACGGCGCCTTCCTGTCGCTGGAGGCGCCGATCGCGCGCGTGGCGGCGCACGACGTCCCCTTCCCCGGCTTCGCGCGCGAGAAGGGCAACGTCCCCGATGCCGCGCGCGTCGTCGCCGCCGCGCGCGAGACGCTCGCCTTCTAGATGGCGCGTCCGTTCGTGCTGCCGGACCTGGGCGAGGGCCTGACGGAGGCCGAGATCGTCAAGGTCCTGGTCCGCGAGGGCGACGTCATCCAGGAGGACGCGCCGCTCCTCGAGGTCGAGACGGACAAGGCCACCGTCGAGATTCCCTCGCCCATGAGCGGCCGGGTCGAGACGATCCACGTCGCGGCCAACCAGACCGTCCGCGTCGGCCAGGTGCTCGTCACCTTCGCCGACGCCGGCGCCGCTCCCGGCAAGCAGGCCGCCGACACGCTGGATCCGACACGCACGCTCGCGCCGGAGACGAAGACCACCGTCGGCAATGGGCGCGCCCGCCAGACGGGGCCGCCCGCGCCGGCCGCCGCCCGGCCCGCCGAGAGCACGACGCCGGCAGCGCCGCGGACCGGCCCCGTCCCGGCCACGCCCGCGACGCGGCGCCTCGCCCGCGAGCTCGGCGTCGACCTGCACGCGGTGGCCGCGAGCGGTCCCGGCGGCCGCGTCACGGAGGAGGACGTGCGCCGCGCCGCCGCGGCACCGGCGGCCGCCCCGGGCCGCGCCGCGCCCACGACGCCGGCCGCGGGGAGGGAGAGCCCGGCGCCGGGGCCCGCCGGGCCGGCCCGGCCGCTCGCCACGCCGACCGCCGAGCCGCCGCTGCCGAGGTTCGAGCAGTGGGGCCCCGTGGAGCGGCAGCCGCTGTCGCACCTGCGGCGGACGATCGCCGAGCGCATGACGCTGTCCGCCACCGTCATCCCGCACGTCAGCCACTTCGATCGCGCCGACATCACCGAGCTGGACGCGGTGATCACCCGGAACCTCGAGGCCGCGCGCGCCCAGGGCGTGACGCTGACGCTGACGGGCTTCCTGCTGAAGGCGGCCGCCCTCGCGCTGCGCGAGTACCCGCAGTTCAACGCGAGCCTCGACGCGGCCGCCGGCGAGCTCGTCGTCAAGCGCTACGTGCACGTGGGCGTGGCGGTCGCCACCGAGCGCGGCCTCATCGTGCCGGTGCTCCGTGACGTCGACGCCCGGCCCGTCATCGACCTGGCGCGCGAGCTGGCGGCCGTGGCCGCCCGGGCGCGCGAGGGCAAGGCGGCGCTCGACGAGCTGCGCGGCGGCACGTTCACGATCACCAACATCGGCGCGCTCGGCGGCACCGGCGCGATCCCCATCATCAACTATCCGGAGGTCGCGATCCTCGGCGTGGCGCGCGCGCGCCAGGAAGCCGTCGTGCGCGACGGGCAGATCGTGCCGCGCCTGCTGCTGCCGCTCTCGCTCACGTTCGACCACCGGGTCGCCGACGGCGCCGAGGGCGCCCGCTTCGCCTCCGCCATCGTGCGCCGCCTCGAGCATCCCGACCAGCTCCTACTGGGACTCTGAGCCGGTCGTGGTGGCAGCCCTCACCGACGTTCGAGACATCTCGCGGATCGGCTACGGCTTCATGGCCTCGCGCGCCCTGTTCTCGGCCCTCGAGGCCGACGTGTTCGGCCACCTCGCGGCCGGCCCCAAGCCGCTCGACACGCTGGCCCGGGACACGGGCCTGGCCGCTCCCCGGCTGCGGCCGCTGCTGACGGCCTGCGTCGCGCTCGGGCTGCTCGCGCGCGACGGCGACCGGTACGCGAACTCGCCGGCGAGCGCGGCCTATCTGGTGCGCACGGCGCCGGCGTACTTCGGCGACTACTTCCGGTTCCAGGTCGCCCGCCAGATC
>DASUPA010000358.1:0-3429 GCA_036276335.1 Candidatus Methylomirabilota bacterium
CGGCTCGTCCGGCGCGGCTACGTCCACAACTCGCTGGGCAACCTGGCGATCCGCGTCCCCCACCCCGGCCACGAGCACGGCGTCGTCTACACCAAGCACGCCGGCGTCTCCCTCGAGGAGGCGACGCTCGACCATCTCGTCGTCACCGAGGTCGTCAGCCCCCGGCTGCTGCACGGCACCCGGCCGACGAGCGTCGGCCATCAGCTCAATCGCGAGATCCTGCGCCTGCGGCCCGACGTCAACGCGGTCATCCACGTCCACCACGACGAGAGCATCGCGTTCTTCGCCGGCGGCCGCGAGCTTCAGATCCTGTCGCTCGACTTCCCGCTGGTCATGGGCGCGCCGATCCACGTGCTGCCCTCGCACGTGAACGTCGAGGTCGACGTCGCCCCGCTGCGCGACTTCGTGGCCGGCACCAACGCGATCGTGATGGAGAGCCACGGCCTCACCACGCTCGGCCGGACCGTGTCGGAGGCGTACCACCGCCTGAACACGCTGGCCGCCGAGGTCCGCCGCAACATCACGGCGCTGACGCTCGCCTCGGCCACCGGCGACAAGGTGCAGGCGCTCGACGCGGCCTCGGTGGAGTGGGGCTACCGGCACGGCGACGCCGTCGTCTATCCGTGACGGAGTGGTACCGGGTCAGTCGCGGGCGGTGTCGAGCACGCGTCGCACGACGCGCGCCAGCTGCATCGGCGTGAACGGCTTCTGGAGGTAGGCGCGGCCCGTCTGCAGCACCCCGTGCTCGACGACCGCGCTGTCGGCGTAGCCCGACATGAACAGCACCGGCATGGCGGGCTGCTCGGCCGTCAGGAGGTCCGCGAGCGCGGGGCCCGTCATCTGCGGCATCACCACGTCGGTGAGGAGCAGGTCGAAGCGCCGGGCGTCCGCCGCGAGATGGAGCGCCTCGCGCGGCCCGCTCGCCTCCACGACCTCGTAGCCGCGCTCCTGTAGGATCTCGCGGACGAGCGCGCGCACCTCGCCCTCGTCCTCCACGACCAGGATCGTCTCGTGGCCGCTTGGGACGTCGTCGGGCGGCGCGGAGACCGGCGCGTCGGCGGCCTCGGTGACGGCGGGGAGGTAGATCGTGAACCGCGCCCCCTTGCCGGGCTCGCTGGCGACCCAGATGTGCCCGCCGCTCTGCTTCACGATGCCGTACACGGTGGCCAGCCCCAACCCGGTCCCCTTGCCGGGCTCCTTCGTCGTGTAGAAGGGCTCGAAGAGTCGCCGCCGGGTCTCCGCGTCCATGCCGGTCCCCGTGTCGGTCACGGCCAGCACGACGTATGCCCCCGGCGCCACGTCCGGGTGCTGCGCCGCGTGCGGCCCCTCCAGCGTGATGTTCCCGGTCTCGAGGGTGAGCTGCCCGCCGCCCGGCATGGCATCGCGCGCGTTGACCGCGAGGTTCATGATGACCTGCTCGATCTGGGTCGGGTCGGCCTTGATGTGGAGCAGCCGCGGCGCCAGGCGCGTGGACAGCTCGACGTCCTCGCCGATCACACGCGTCAGCATCGGCACCATGGACTCCACGATCGCGTTCAGCCGGAGGACGCCGGGCTGCAGCACCTGCTTGCGGCTGAAGGCGAGAAGCTGGCGGATCAGCTCCGCGGCCCGCTCGGCGGTGGCCTCGATCCGCTCGACGCCCTCGCGGACGGGACCCGCGCCCGTCTGGCTCCGGAGCATGTACGTCTGGCCCGCGATCACGGTCAGCAGGTTGTTGAAGTCGTGCGCGATGCCGCCGGCGAGGCGGCCGATCGCCTCCATCTTCTGCGACTGGAGGAGCTGGTCCTGGGTCAGCGTCAGCTCACGGTACGCGTGCTGCAGCTCCTCGTAGAGGCGGTTGTTGTGGAGCGCGACGCCGACCTGGCCGGCGAAGGCCGTGACCACCTCGATGTCTTCCTCGGAGAAGCCGAGGCGCCGCCGCGTCTGCACGCTCAGCACGCCCGCGATGCGCTCGCCCGCCTTGATCGGCACCGCGATCAGCGCGCGGTACCCGAGCCGCTCGATGGCGGCGCGGTGCGCCGGGAGCAGCCGCGGATCGGCTGCCGGGTCGCCGAGCACCAGCGTCTCGCCGGAGGCGGCGACGAGGCCGCTGAGGCTCTCGCCGATCCTGAGCCGCGGCGTGGCCATGACCTCGCGGGCGCCGCCGGAGGCGTACGCCACCACCAGCTCGTCGCCGTCGACGAGGCGGATGCCGACGGAGTCGGTCTGGAGGAGCCGGCCGCACGTCGTGGCGATGCGCTCCAGGAGCGAGGCGGGCGGCTGGATGCGCGAGACCTCGCGGCCGACGTCGAGGAGCGCCTCCAGCCGCGCCCGGCGCGCGCGCGCGTGGTCGAGCAGCGCCAGCTGCTCCTCGAAGAGCCCGGCGTTCTGCAGGGCGACGGCGGCCTGATCGCCGAACGCCTGCGCGAGCGCGACGTCGGCCGCGTCGAAGGTCCCACCGGGCGGCCGGCCGATGGCCAGCGCTCCGATGATGCGGTCGCGCATGATCAGCGGTACGGCGAGCTGGGCGCGGGCGGGGCTGCCGGCGAATCGCTCGCGCACCGAAGGGGCCAGCGTGACGGCGGCGTCGGTGAGCACGTCGGCGGTCGACACCGTCCGCCGCTGGCCGACGGCGAGCGCCGTCAGGCCCGTGCCGGCGGGAAACACGACGTGGTCGAGCACCGGCCCCCAGTCGCCGGACAGCGAGAGCGCCGTGAGGTCCTTGAGCTCGGTGTCCCAGCGATAGAGCACCGCGGCCACGGCGTCGAACAGACCGCGGACGCTGTCGACGATGCGCTGGCCGACGCCGTCGACCTCCAGCGACTGCGACATCAGCCGTGTCACCTCGGCCAGCGCCTCGGCCGCGCGGCGGCGCCGGTCGGCGCGCGTGAACAGCATCGCGTTCTGGATGGCGATGGCGGCGTGGACGCCGAAGGAGCCGAGGAGGTCGAGCTCCTCGGCGGCGAAGCGGTGACGGCCGCGGGTGGCGACCACCAGCACGCCGACGAGGCGGCGGCGCAGGAGCAGCGGGATGGCCGCGGCCGAGGCCCCGTCCTCGTTCGCGACCAGGATCTCCTGGGTCGCGGCCACGCGCGCCGCCCAGCCGACCCCGAACTCGAGCGCGGCGCCGTCGTTCCGCCCGTGCGTGCGTGTCCCCGCCTCGGCGCTCAGGCACAGCCGATCGTCCTCGACGGTCCAGATGCGGGCGGCGGAGTCGGGCACCAGGTCGACGGCGGCCTCGGCGACGCGGGTGAGCACGGCCGACAGATCCAGGGTCTCGGTCAGGACCTGCGTCAGGCGCGTCAGCGTCTGAGTCGCGTGCTCGGTGCTCATCGGGCCCGGGACAGAGCAAGCGTGGGGCCACGGGAGCCACCCTGTCCAACCGCGCGTCAGGCCGGGGCTTTCGGCCCCGCGGCACGTTGACTCCGCAGCGGGCCCGCATGATTATTG
>DASUPA010000359.1:0-6604 GCA_036276335.1 Candidatus Methylomirabilota bacterium
ACCATCAGGATCAGGGCCGCCATCACGGTGGAGACGACGAGCACCGTGCTGCACGCCAGACGCGCGCCCAGGGACTGGAAGCGGAACAGCCTCATCGGGCCAGCCAGACCTTCCGGAGCGGGATGTACGCGTCCCCGAGCCCGCTGACCTCGACGCTCCGGACGTACGGCTGGAAGATCCGCTCGTACGAGTAGTGCCAGATGGGGAGGATCGGCGCATCCTCGAGCACGGCCTGCTCCACCCGCCGGTAGAGCTCCACGCGCCGCGGCACGTCCCCCTCGTTCCGTGCGCGCACCAGCAGCGCGTCGACGCGCGGGCTGGCGTAGCCGGTGAAGTTGCGCGAGCTGCGGGAGTGGAAGAGCTTGAAGAGGAAGTTGTCGGGATCCGGCACGTCGGCGTACCACGCGTACATGAACATCGGCATCCGCCGCTCGTTCAGCAGGCGTGAGAAGGACGGCCAGTCGGTCTGGTAGTGGAAGTCCGCCTCGACGCCGATCGCCCTGAGGTTGTCGCGGATCAGCTCGTGCTCGCGAAGGATCCCGCCGTGCCGCGCCCCCGCCCAGATCGCGATCGACCCGAGGCCGCGGCCGCCCGGATATCCCGCCTGCGCGAGCAGCTCGCGCGCGCGCTGCGGATCATAGGCGCGGCTCGCGAGCTTCGGGTTGTACCCCTGCATCCCGGGCGGAAGGATCCCGCGGGCGACGATGTGCCGGCCGAGGAACGGCCCCTCCACGATCGCCTCGCGATCGACGGCGTGGCTCAGCGCCTGCCGCACGAGCCGGTTGCTGAACGGCTTCACGCGCGTGTTGAACCCGTAGAACCGGACGGAGAGCAGCGGACGCTTCACGTATCCCTCGCCGGCCGACGCGATCGCCGCTCGATAGTTCTGGATCGGGGGCGGGGCGTCTTCGAGGCTTCCACGCCGGAACTCCTCGTACACGGCGTCGAGTGGCGCACCGGGAAAGACGCGATAGACGAGCCGGGAGAGCTTCGGCGCGCCGTCGAAGTAGTCGGGGTTGCCCGCCAGGACGATCTGGCGGCCCCGGTCCCACGCGACGAACTTGAAGGGCCCGGTGCCCACGGGGGCGGTCCCGAACGCCTCGTCGCCCATCGTCTCGACGATCTCCCGGGGGACGATCTTCGCGTGGCCGACGGCGAGCACGGAGACGAACGGCACGAGCGCCTCGCTCAGGCTCACCTGCACCGTGTAGCGATCGACGGCGCTCAGCCCCGCGATCGACGCCGCCTGACCCGCCCGGAACTCGGGCGCGCCCTTGACGTTCAGGAACAGATCGGCCGCCGCCGAGCGGATCTTCGGACTGGCGAGACGCGTGAGGGAATAGACGACGTCCTCGGCGGTCACCTCGCGGCCGTGGTGGAACTTGACCCCGCGGCGCAGCGTGAACGTCCACACGAGGCCGTCGCGCGAGGCCTTCCAGTGCTGCGCGAGCGCGGGCGTCACCGTGAGGGTCTGGTCGAACTGCACGAGGCCGTCGAAGATCTGCTGCGACACCGACCGACTGTAGATGTCGCCCACGCGGGCGGGGTCGAGCGTCGCCGGGTCGTTGCCGAGCGGCCGGCGATAGATCCCCTCGCCCGACGACGCGGCCGGCGGCGCGCCGGCCGCGAGCGCGAGCAGGAGCAGGAGCAAAGGGAGGCGCCAGGCGCCTCCCTTTCCCCGAATCATGGGACGGCGACTCTTACTCGCCCGCGCCGCCGTCGGCGGTCCCGATCGCCTGGAAGATCTGGGTCGAACCCGACGTGCCGGACTCGATGACGGGAGCCACGAACAGGAACGACGCGAGAGCCGCCACCAGCGTGACAACCTTGATCATGAGACTCTCCCCCTTCGGGCCGCCGGGAGTCCTCACCATGAGGACTCCGCTGGCCCGTCGGGGCGAGGAGCGGAGCAATTCGGTCGCCAGAGCCGGCGTCGGCGCGCGCGCGGCCGAAGCCTTCGAAATCGTGTCGGTCGATCCCGACTCTCGCAGCGCTCGCTATCCAGCGGCTGTGCATCGACACCCCGATGGGTGGCCCGCTACTGGGCGCCGGGATCCTCGCGGTCGGCGGCCGACATCTTCCACCGCGCGAGCTTGACCTTGAGGGAGTTGCGGTGCAGTCCGAGGACCCGGGCCGCCTCGCTGATGTTGCCGCGCGTCTCCTCGAGCACGCGCTGGACGATGAGGCGCTCGAAGCGGTCGCTCGCCGCGTTCAGGTCCACCGGCCGCTTCTCGGGCCCCGGTGCGGACCCGGGCCGCACCGGCGAGACCGTCAGGTCGAGCGGCAGGTCGGCGGCGGTGATCAGCGGGCCGTCCACGAGCACCACCGTGCGCTCCACGATGTTCTGCAGCTCGCGGACGTTGCCGGGCCAGGAGTACGAGGCGAGGGCGGCGAGGGCGTCGGGCGTCAACGCCTCGATCCGCTTGTTGCACTCGTGGTTGTAGCGCCGGATGAAGTGGTCCACGAGCAGCGGCAAGTCCTCGATGCGCTCCCGGAGCGGCGGCACCGTGATCGGCACCACATTGAGGCGATAGAAGAGGTCCTCGCGAAAGGCGCCCGTCGCCACCGCGCGCTTGAGGTCCAGGTTCGTCGCCGCGACGATGCGCACGTCGATCTTGATGGCGTGGGTGCCGCCCACGCGCTCGATCTCGCGCTCCTGGAGCACGCGCAGGAGCTTCGCCTGGACCTCCGGCCGCAGCAGGCCGATCTCGTCGAGGAACAGCGTGCCGCCCTGGGCGAGCTCGAAACGGCCGAGCTTGCGCTGGTGGGCGCCGGTGAAGGCGCCCTTCTCGTGCCCGAAGAGCTCCGATTCCACGAGCGACTCGGGGATCGCCGCGGGGTTCACGGGCACGAACGGCTTGTCCCGCCGCGGGCCGCGGTGATGGATGGCCCTCGCGATCAGCTCCTTCCCGGTCCCGCTCTCGCCGGTGATGAGCACGGTGGTCGTCGTGCGGGCGACCTGCGTGATGAGGCGGGAGAGCTTCTGCATCTCCGGGTGCTCGCCGACGATGTCCTCGCGGTCGTGCTGCCGCGCCAGCTCGCCGCGGAGGAACGTCACCTCGCGCTCGAGCGAGCGCTTCTGGAGCGCGCGCCGCACGAGGGCGAGGAGCTCCTCCTCGTCGAACGGCTTGGTGACGTAGTCGAAGGCCCCGAGCTTCATGGCGGCCACCGCCGTCCGGACCGTCTTCACGGCGGTGACGAGGATCACCTCGATCCCCTCGTCGAGCGCCTTGATCCGCTCGAGGACCTCGATGCCGTCCATCTCGGGGAGCCGGATGTCGAGGAGCACGAGGTCGACGGCCGCCGTGCGAACGGCGTCGAGGGCGCGCTGCCCGTCCGGAACGTCGAGGACGTCGTAGGCGTCCTCGAGGACCAGACGGAACGACTCGCGCACGTTCGGCTCATCGTCCACGACGAGGATGACCGGCCGCAGCGTCCCCTCCCGTGCCATGAGGCGTGCCACTGTACCACGCTTGCTGTATTGCTTTCCGGACGTTGACCGCGGCCGGGCCGCTCCCGAGAATGCCGCATGCTCGCGAGCGTGCTCTCGGCGGCCCTGGTCGGGATCGAGGCGGCGCTCGTTCGTGTCGAGGTCGACGTCGCGCACGGGCTGCCCGTGTTCACGACGGTCGGGCTCCCGGATTCCGCCGTGCGCGAGAGTCGCGAGCGCGTTCGCAGCGCCATCCGCAACGCCGGCTACACGTTCCCCTCCGCCGATCGGATCACCGTCAACCTCGCGCCGGCGGACCTGCGCAAGGTCGGCGCCTCGTTCGACCTCCCGATCGCGCTGGGCATCCTGACCGCCACCGGCTGCGTCCGCCGCCCCGAGGGCGGGGAGGACGTCGCCGTCGTCGGCGAGCTGGCGCTGGACGGGCAGATCCAGCCCGTCCGTGGCGCGCTGGCCGTCGGGCTGACGTGCCGGCGCAAGGGAGTGAGGACCCTCCTCGTCCCGTGCGACAACGCCCCGGAGGCGACGGCGGTGGGCGGCGGGCTTCGCGTGATCGGCGCGGCCACCCTGCGCGACGCGGTCGGCCTCCTGAACGGCGAGACGACCCCGCCTCCCGCGGTGGCCGCGGCGGCGCCGACCGTCGCCGACGACAGTCTCGATCTCGCCGACGTCCGGGGCCAGGCGCACGCCAAGCGCGCGCTCGAGATCGCGGCCGCCGGCGCGCACAACCTGCTGCTCGTCGGCCCGCCCGGGGGCGGCAAGACCATGCTGGCGCGCCGGCTGACCGCGTTGCTCCCGCCGCTTTGTGCCGACGAGACGCTCGAGGTCTCCGCGATCTGGTCGGTGGCCGGGCTGCTGGCCCGCTACGGAGGCCTCATCAGCACGCGGCCGTTCCGGGCGCCTCACCACACCGTCTCGGTGGCCGGCCTGGTCGGGGGCGGAAGCCCGCCGCATCCCGGCGAGGTCACGCTCGCGCATCGGGGCGTCCTCTTCATGGACGAGCTGCCCGAGTTCCAGCAGCACGTCCTCGAGTCTTTGCGCCAGCCGCTCGAGGACGGAACCGTCGCGATCGCCCGGGCCGGCGGCGTCAGCGAGTTCCCCGCGCGCTTCCAGCTCGTGGCCGCCGCCAACCCGTGCCGCCGTGGGTGCCCGTCGCTCGAGCACTGTGTCTGTACGCCGGCCGAGCGTGATCGCTACCTCGGCCGGCTCTCGGGTCCTCTGCTGGACCGGATCGATCTCCACGTCGAGCTGCCGGCGGTCGGCGGCGCCGACTTCGCGGACGAGGCGCCGGGGGACGACTCCACGACGGTGCGCCGGCGCGTGGCGGCCGCCCGCGAACGGCAGCGCCGCCGGCTCGCGGGGAGCAGCGCGCTGGTCAACGCCGAGCTCACGCCGCGCCAGCTGCGCCGCCTCGGCAACGTGACGCCGGAAGCCCGGCGGCTGCTCGCGGCCGCCATGGCGCGACTCGGGCTGTCGGCGCGCGGCCACGACCGCGCGCTGAAGGTGGCGCGGACGATCGCCGACCTCGCCGGGTCGGACTGCGTGGACGCCGAGCACTGCGCCGAGGCCCTCCAGTACCGCGGGCTCGACCGACGGTGGCGGCCCTGAGCCGGATTTTCGGGGTTCGCTCCGCCTGCGTTTATCATCGACACGCATGCGTGCGTGGACGCTCGCGGATCGCCTGGCCGTCGCCGTCCTCGTGCTCCTGCCGTTTGTGCTGCTGACGCCCGCGTTCCTGCCCGGCGCCGTGCTCTCGCCGGCGGAGAACGTCGTGACGCTGTTCCCCTGGAAGGCGCTCGTGTCCACGCCGGTGGCCGCCCGGGCCGAGCTGTTCGACGTCCCCCACTACTTCCATCCGACCCTCCTCTACGCGTCGGACGAGATCCGGGCCGGCCGCTTCCCGTTCTGGAATCCCTACCAGTACGCCGGCGTCCCCTTCTTCTCGAATCCGCAGTCCGCGATCCTGTTCCCGCTCACCGCGCTGGCGTACGTCTTGCCGGCGCCGCTCGCGCTCGCGCTGGCGGCGACCCTGAAGCTCGCCGTCGCCGGGCTCGCGATGTTCTGGTTCCTCCGCGTCATCGGAGCCGGCCCGGTCCCGGCGCTGGTGGGCGCGCTGGGCTTCATGCTGGGCTCGCCGATGATCAGCTGGCTTCAGTGGACGTACTCGAACGCCACCATGCTGATCCCGGCGCTGTTCGCCGCCGTCGAACGCCTCCGGCAGCAGGCGACGGCCCGACGCGTCGCGCTGCTCGCGGTCGTCGTCGGCCTCCAGCTGCTCGCGGGCTATCCGCAGGGCAGCTTTCACGCCTTGCTCGCGACCGCCGCCTGGACGCTCGCGCGCGCGCCCGGCGCTCCGGGCGGCTTCCTGCTTCGATCGGTCGCGGCCGCCGCGCTCGGCGGCGGGGTCGCGGCCGTCCAGCTCCTCCCGTTCGTCGACTACGTCCGCGAGAGCGCGGTGTACGCCTACCGCAGCGGCTGGACGGCGCCGATGCACGTGCCCGTCCAGAGCGCCGTCACGTTCGTGATGCCGTACTTCTACGGCACGGGCGCCGAGCGCTGGGGGACGTGGCAGTTCGCCATCATGACGGTCTTCGTCGGACTGGTGCCCGTGCTCGCGTTCCCCTGCGGCGCGCTGCAGGCGCCCCGGGAGCCGATCAGCCGCTTCTTCGTGGGCCTGGCGGTCGTCGCGGGCGGCATCCACTATGGTGGCCCGCTCGTGGGCATGCTCGCCGGCGCGCCGGGCATGTCGCTGGGGACCAACGCGAGGCTCATGCCCGTGCTCGCCTTCGCCGTGTGCACGCTCGCCGCGCTCGGGCTCGAGCGCGCGACGGCCGGCTCGGTGCGGCTCGTTCGCGGGTGGTTCGCGGCGCTCTCGGTCGCGGTGGCCGTCACCGTCCTGGCGGCGCTCGACGACCCCGGGGCCGGCGCGCTCACGTGGCCCCTTCCCGCGCAGTATCTCGTCGCCCTCGCGCTGCTGTGCGCTTGTGCGGTGATGACGCTCGGGTGGCTGCGACACCGGAGCCCGACCTGGGCCACCGCGCTCGTCGCGTGCCAGCTGGCGAGTCTGGTGCCGCTCGCGGCGACGTACAACCCCGTCCGGGACGCCGACTGGTTCTACCCGACGCCGAAGGCCATCGCGTGGCTCCAGCGGCACCG
>DASUPA010000360.1:0-2594 GCA_036276335.1 Candidatus Methylomirabilota bacterium
GAACTCGTGGCCGATGACGCCCTGCAGCTCGTCGCGCGTGAGCTCGCGGAGCGCCCCCTCCGTCACCGCGATGGCCGCCTGGTTGGTCAGGTAGCCCGCCGCGAAGGCGTTGAGACCGGGCTCGCCGCGGAGCACGAAGACACGCGGCACCGTCACGCCCGAGGCGATGGCCATCTCGTCCACGACGTTCAGGAGCCGGCGCTCGGCGGGATCGCTCGTGCCACGCTCGACCGGAACGCCGCCGACCATGCGCGCGACGGCGTCGCCGCCCGCGCGCAGGGCGGACATCGTCAGGAGGGACCGCGCCGCGATGCCGCCGACCGTCAGCACGGTGGTCCAGAGCCACACCGCCGGCGGCACGCGGGCGGCGGCGAGGACGACGTTGCCGGCGCTGTCGATCGCGTACGGCGCGATGCCGCGTCCGAGCGCGAGCAGCCAGAATCCCGCCACCGTGAGGTTCACGGTGAGCGTGACGCCCGCCACCGCCAGGAGGAAGAGGAGGACGAGCCGGGTGGAGCGCGCGCGCGCCCGCGCCTGCTGCTCGAAGAAGGAGGCGGGCGCGATCAGCTGAACGACACCCGCGGCGCCCTGCGCTCGTCGGCCGACTCGGTCGCCTGCAGCAGCTCGGCGGCCTGGAAGCTCCAGGCGCCGGCCACCAGGTTCGCCGGGAAGGTCTCGCGCCCGGTGTTGTACTCCATCACCGCGTCGTTGTACGCCTGCCGCGCGAACGCCACGCGGTTCTCCGTGCTGGCGAGCTCCTCGTGCAGCGCCAGCATCGTCTGGTTGGCCTTCAGCTCGGGGTACGCCTCGGCCACGGCGAAGAGCCGGCCCAGGGCCCCGGTGAGGCCGGCCTCGGCGGCGGCGAGCCCGCGCATCGCCTCGGGCTGGCCCGGCTGCGCGGCCGCCCGCGCGGCGGCGCCGACCGCCGCCTGGCGGGCCGCGACGACCGACTCGAGCGTCTGCCGCTCGTGCGCCATGTAGGCCTTCGCCGTCTCGACGAGGTTCGGGATGAGGTCGTGGCGGCGCTTGAGCTGCACGTCGATCTGCGCGAACGCGTTGCGGTAGCGGTTGCGCAGGCCGACGAGCCGGTTGAACATGACGATCGCCGCCACGACGACGACCGCGACCATGCCGAGGAACACCCACACGACGATGCTCATGCGTCCTCCTTATCGGCGGCTGCGGCGCTCGATGACCAGCACGTCGCCGGGGTGGATGCGATCGCCCCGCACGCGGCGGTTCCACGAGCGGAGCGCGTCGATCGACACGTCGAAGCGCTCGGCGATCCGCTGCAGCGTGTCGCCGCGCTTGACCCGGTACTTCACGCGACGCACGTCCGCGACCGGCGCGCGGCGGAGCATGGGCAGCCGCGCCGCGACGTCCTTGTTGGCGCCGCGCGGGATCCGGACCTCGTAGCGTCCCCGGGGAAGATAGTCGCTCATGATCGCGGGATTGAGCGCCCGGATCTCCCGATAGAAGGAGCCGGCGGCGGCGGCGAGCTCGCGCACGCCGAGCGAGCCCGTCACCGGCACCGTGATCACGTCGGTCGAGTGGGGCGCGTAGCGTTGCTCGGGCGCGATGTCGAAGCCGTAGTGGTCCGGCGCCTCGAGGATGAGCTTGGCCGCCAGGATCCGGAACACGTACCGCTCCGTCTCGATGGGCAGGACGAGCTGGTAGTACTCCGACACGCCCTGCGTCTTCAGCGCCGAGGCCACCCGGCGCTCGCCCGCGTTGTAGGCGGCCAGCGCCAGCGGCCAGTCGCGGAACTGGGCGTAGAGATCCCTGAGATAGGCGGTGGCGGCGGCCGTCGAGCGCTCCGGGTCGCGGCGCTCGTCCCAGGCGCGCGTCACGCGCAGCCCGTAGCGGCGGCCCGTGTCCGGGATGAACTGCCAGATGCCGGAGGCGTGCGCCCAGGAGTACGCGCGCGGCCGCAGGTCGCTCTCCGCGACGGCGACGTACTTCAGGTCGTCGGGAAGCCCGGCCGCCCGCAGCCGCTCCTCGATGTAGGGAAAGTACCGCGCGCTGCGCTTCAGCCAGAGCACGACCTGGGCGGGCGCGGCGAGGGCGAGGTAGAACTCGCGCTCCAGGCGCTCGGCGACGTCCCAGCGCTCGAGCGGAACCGCTTCACCGGCGAACGCCAGCCGGTCCGGCAGCCGGAAGCTCGAGAGCGCGGGCCGCGTCCGCGATACCTGGCCCGCCAGATCGCCGATGAGCTCCCGCAGCGCCTCGACTTCCTGGCGCAGCTCCTCGATGGCGGCCTGGGTGCCGACGACCGCCTCGGGGTCCCCCGCGGCGCGGGCCGGCGCGGGACCCGACAGCACGCCGGCGAGCAGCATGAGCATCGTCATCAACATCGACACGGCGCGTCTCCTTCCGGGCGAAGCGGGACTCCAGCGGACTCCCTGTGTACGACATGGCCGGGGCCCACGGATCGCACCGGCCCCGGTGGGATCCTACATAGCCAGGAATACACGAGGTGGCCGGAAACCGGGCAGGACTTTCCGCCGGCGGGTGGTCCGGCGCTACAGCGGCCGGCGCTCGATGAGCACCGGGCAGACGGCGTGGCGGAGCACCGACTCGGAGACGCTCCCGAG
>DASUPA010000361.1:0-8275 GCA_036276335.1 Candidatus Methylomirabilota bacterium
AGGCGGGAATCCGACGGCGTCACGACGACGAGGACGTTGCGGGCGAAGACACGGCGCGTCGCCGGATCGACCAGGCGCCTCTGCTCCAGGTCGTCCATGTGGCGGCGCGCGGCCGAGACGAAGACGTCGACCGGCGCTCCCGCCTCGATCTGCTTCGCCAGCTCGCCCGACGAGCCGAAGTTGTAGCGGAGCGTCAGGCCCGGCCGGGTCTCCGCGAACCCCCGCCCGATCCGCTCCAGCGCGTCCTTCATGCTGATGGCGACGGACACGGTGATCTCCTCGGCGCCGCCCGCCGTCGGGATCCCCCCGAGGAGCACCACGAGCAGCGCGAGCAGACGGCGCATCCGCATGACGACCCCCATTGTCACGCCCGCGCCAAGGGGGCGCGTCCGCCGGCAGCCGGGCCGGCCGCTACACGACCGCCGCCATGCCGCCGTCGAAGTTGATCGCGGTGCCGGTGATGTAGGCGGCCCGGGCCGAGACCAGGAAGGCGACGAGGTCCCCGAACTCCGAGGCCTCGCCGACGCGTCCCAGCGGCACGCGCTTGGCCACCTCGCGGTAGTACGCCTCGACGTCGCCCTTGGCCCGGCGCTCCCACTGCATGCTCTTCACGAGCCCGATGCAGATGGTGTTCACGCAGATGTTGTCGGCCGCGTACTCGTGGGCCAGTGACTTGGTGAGGTTGATGCCGGCCGCGCGCGTCACGCTCGTGGGCAGCGCCCGCGGCGCGGGCGCCTTGCCGCCGACGGTGGTGATGTTCACGATCCGGCCGCCACCCCGCTGCTTCATGAGCGGCAGGACCGCGCGGCAGAAGCGGACGGCGGCCATGAGCTTGAGCTCGATGTCCTGGTGCCACGTGTCGTCGTCCACCTTCTCGAAGGCGGCGGCGGCCGAGGTGCCGGCGTTGTTCACGAGGATGTCGACGCCGCCGAAGCGCTCCACGGTCCCCCGCACCACCGCCGCCACGTCGTCGGGACGCGTGACGTCGGCGGGCACCGCGAGCACGTCGCCGCCGGCCGCGCGGATCGCGGATGCCGCATGCTCCAGGATCTCCTTGCGGCGGGCGCAGATCGTGACCTTCGCCCCCTCCCGCGCGAGCCGCTCGGCCGCCGCGCGCCCCATGCCCTCGCTGCCGCCGGTGACGATGGCGACCTTCCCCGTGAGCTCCAGATCCAGCATGCGTGTGTCCCTCCGTCGCGAATGTGTCGTGGCGTCCGGCCGACCGGCGGCGCGCGGCCCAAGTGTACGACCGAACCGCCGCGGCCGCCCGCGACGTCTCAACGTCCAGGAGGAGCCGATGACGCGTCGACGATTCACCGTGGCGCTCCTCGTGGCGCCGTTCGCCGCGAGGACGGCCGCCGCACAGGAGTCGAACTTCGGCGGCGGCCGGCCGGAAGAGCGGTACTTCAGCGTGGAGGCGACGGTGGCGTCGGGCCGCCGCGGCCCCGTCGCCGAGGGCTACGTCCTGAACCGCTACGATCACCACGCGACCCGGGTGGCGCTGACGCTCGTCCCGGTCGACGCCGCCGGTCGCCGGCTCGCGCCGGTGACCGTCTACGTCCCCGGCGTGCCGGCCCGCAGCCGGACCTTCTTCCGCGCCGCCGTCCCCGCCGGGACCACGGGCGTGCAGGCCAGCGTCGCGTACTTCGACTGGGCGCCGCGCGGCAGCGGCGGGTAGCGGCTCAGCGGGCCGGCGTCAGCACACGCCCGGCGCGGGCGGCCATGCGCCCGTCGTCGACCGCGACCGTCCCGTTCACCACGACGAACGGGATGCCGGTCGGATACCGGTGCGGATCGGGATAGGTCGACTCGTCCCGCACCGTCGCCGGGTCGAAGATCGTCAGGTCCGCGATGAAGCCCGCCTGGACCAGGCCCCGGTCGCGCAGCCCGAGCCGCTGCGCCGGCATGCCCGTCATCTTGTGGACCGCCGTCTCGAGAGAGAAGAGCTTGCGCTCCCGGGCGTACTCGCTCAGCACGCGCGGGAACGTTCCGTAGCTCCGCGGATGCGGCTTGCCGGGCTTGTCGCCGGCGCCCTCGAAGAGGGGGATCGAGTCGGAGCCGACCGTCAGCGCCGGGTGCGCCAGCACCTTGGCGACGTTCTCGATCGACTGCGAGAAGCTGACCATGCTGACCGTGCAGCGCTCGTCCACCAGCAGGCTCATCAGCGCCTCGGCGGGCGCCTGCCCCGACTGGTGCGCGAGCTGCGCCAGGCTCAGGCCCTCGAGCTCGCGGCGCCGGCACGACGCGATGAAGATCTGGTCGAAGCCCACGCCGCCCTGCGCGACCGTGCCCCAGCGCTCGCCGTCGACGAGACACTCCTCGACGATGCGGCGCCGGATCTTCGGGTCGGCGAGGCGCTCGAGCAGCCTGGCCGTCCCGCCCTCGTGCGACCAGGCGGGCATGAGGTTGTCCATCTTGGTGCTGCCCGCGTTGTACGGGTAGACGTCGCCGGCGACGTCCACGCCGCGCGCGCGGGCGTCCTCCAGCAGGCGGAGCGCCGCGTCGATCTTCGGCCAGTTCTCCCGCCCCGACGCCTTGACGTGCGAGACCTCCACGCGCACGCCCGCCTCCTCGCCGATGCGGATCGCCTCGCGGATGGAGTCGAGCAGCATCGAGGACTCGCCCCGGATGTGCGAGGCGTACTGGCCGCCCCGCGGCGCCATGGCCCGCGCCAGCGCGACGAGCTCCCGCGTGTCGGCGTACGACGAGGGCGGATACACGAGCCCCGTGGAGAACCCCCACGCCCCGGCGTCGAGCGCCTCGCCGAGGTGGCGCTCCATCGCGGCGATCTCGCCGGCGTCCGCGGGCCGGGCCGCGAAGCCCATGGCCGCGATGCGGAGCGCGCCGTGGCCCACGAAGTGCGCCACGTTCACGGCGGGCCGGACACGCCGGAGCGCGTCGAGATACTGCCCGAAGGTCTCCCACTGGAGCTCCGGCGTGAGCCCGATGCCGCCCACCCAGCCCTTCACGAGCGCCTGGTGGTCGGGCCGGACGGGGGCCTGGGAGAACGAGCACATGCCGACGACCTCGGTCGTCACGCCCTGCCGGATCTTCGACTCCGCCGACGGGCAGGCGAAGTAGAAGAGGTCGGAGTGCGAGTGCATGTCGATGAAGCCGGGCGCGACCACCTTGCCTGTCGCGTCGACGACCCGGGCGGCCTCGCCGGTCAGCGAGGGCGCCACCGCCGCGATGCGCTCGCCCTCCACCGCCACGTCGGCGCGCCGGCCCGGCGCCCCCGAGCCGTCGACGACGGTGCCGCCGCGAACGAGGAGGGACCAGGCCATGCGCTACTCCTCGACGATCGTGACCGACTTCATGCGATCCCCCTGCTTGATGCGGTCGACGTGCTCCATGCCGCTCGTGACCTTGCCGAAGACGGTGTAGTTGCCGTCCAGGTGCGGCGTGGGACCGTAGCAGATGTAGAACTGGCTGCCGGCGGAGTCGGGGTGCTGGCTGCGCGCCATGGCCACCGTGCCGCGCACGTGCTTCTGCGTGTTGAACTCCGCGGGGATGGTGTAGCCGGGCCCGCCGGTGCCGTTGCCCTTGGGGCAGCCGCCCTGGACGACGAAGTCCGGCACCACCCGGTGGAAGGTCAGGTTGTTGTAGAAGCCCTTCTTGGCGAGCGTGAGGAAGTTCTCCACCGTCTTGGGCGCGTCGGCGGGGTAGAACTCCAGCCGGATCTCCTGGCCGTTGTCGAGCGTGATGACGCCGGTCTGCTTCATGGGGACACCACCTTGATGGATGTGATGCGGTCGCCGACGCGGATCGTGTCGACCACGTCCATGCCCTTCGTGACCTGGCCGAAGGCCGTGTACTTGCCGTTCAGGAACGGCGCGGGGCCGAGCATGATGTACACCTGGCTGCCGGCGGAGTCCGGGTGCTGGCTCCGCGCCATGCCGAGCACGCCGCGCTCGAACTTCCGGTTGTTGAACTCCGCCTTGATCTTGTAGCCCGGGTCGCCGGTGCCCATGCGGGGATCGTCCATGGGCAGCGTCTTGGACTGCGGGTCGCCGAACTGGACGACGAACTTGGGCTCCACGCGGTGCACCCGCTGGCCGTCGTAGAAGCCCTTGCGCGCGAGCGCCAGGAAGTTCTCGACGTGCCGCGGGGCGTCCTGCGGAAAAAATTCCAGCTCGATCGTGCCGCCCTTCTCCAGCGTGATGACGGCCCTGGGCGTCTTGGCGCCCTGCGCCCACGCCGGTGCCGCGAGCAGCACGACGGTGGCGAGCACGAGCAGGCCACGGACCATGAGGAACCTCCGGGAATTTCGGGGTGACAGCCGCGTCATTATATACCCCGCTTCGCCGGGCGGGCGGCGAGCGCGTGTTACGATGACGGGTATGCACCAGCGGGACGGCATCAGGAACATTGCGATCATCGCCCACGTCGATCACGGCAAGACCACGCTCGTCGACGCGATGCTCTGGCAGTCCGGGCTCTTCCGCCAGAACGAGACGGTGGCCGAGCGGATCCTGGACTCCATGGACCTGGAGCGGGAGAAGGGCATCACCATCATGGCCAAGAACACGGCCATCTCCTACCGCGACGTCCACATCAACATCGTCGACACGCCGGGTCACGCCGACTTCGGCTCCGAGGTGGAGCGGACCCTGACCCTGGTCGACGGGGTGCTCCTGCTGGTCGACGCCGCCGAGGGGCCGCTGCCGCAGACGCGCTTCGTGCTGAAGAAGGCGCTCGAGGCCGGGCTGCCGCCCATCGTCGTCATCAACAAGATCGACCGGAGCGATGCGCGCGCGGCCGAGGTGCTCGACGAGGTCTACGACCTGTTCATCGACCTGGACGCCACCGAGGACCAGCTCGACTTCCCCGTCCTCTACACGAATGCGCGGGCCGGCACCGCGACCACCGATCTCAAGGTGGAGGGCACGACGCTCGAGCCGCTCTTCGAGACGATCCTCTCGACGGTGCCGCCCCCGCGCTTCGACCCCGCCGTGGGGCTGCAGCTGCGCGTCACGATGCTGGACTGGGACGACTACGTCGGCCGGCTCGTCATCGGCCGCATCGTCAACGGCCGCGTCCGGCAGGCGGACCGTGTCTCGGTCGTCCACCGCGACGGCAGCGTGGAGCAGGCGAAGGTCACGGTGCTGTACGGGTACGAGGGCCTCAAGCGCGTGGAGATCGCCGAGGCGAGCGCGGGCGAGATCGTTTCCATCGCCGGCATCGAGACCATCGACATCGGCGAGACCGTGGCCGAGCTGGAGCATCCGCAGGCGCTGCCGCTCATCCGGATCGACGAGCCGACCGTCGCCATGCTCTTCTCGGCCAACGTGTCGCCGTTCGCGGGCAAGGAAGGCAGGTACGTCACCTCCCCCCAGCTCCGCGAGCGGCTGATGAAGGAGCGCAAGCTCAACCCCGGCATCCGCGTCGAGGAGACCGACTCCCCCGACACCTTCCGCGTCTCCGGCCGCGGCGAGCTGCAGCTGGCGATCCTGATCGAGATCATGCGCCGCGAAGGCTTCGAGGTGGAGGTCGGCAAGCCGGAGATCATCACGCGCCAGGAGGACGGCCGGACGCTGGAGCCGATGGAGCACCTGGTGGTCGACGTGCCGGAGGAGTTCATCGGCGCCGTGACGCAGAAGATCGGCCCGCGCCGGGGCGTCATGACGAAGATGGTCAACCACGGAACCGGCCGCGTGCGGCTCGAGTACCGCCTGCCCTCGCGCGGCCTGATCGGCTATCGCACCGAGTTCCTCACCGACACGCGCGGCACCGGGCTGCTGAACCACCTGTTCGACGGGTGGGACGAGTGGCAGGGCGACATCGCGCACCGCCAGAACGGCGCGCTCGTCGCCGATCGCGCCGGGCGCGCGACCGGCTACGCCATCGACAACCTCCAGGCGCGCGGGACGATGTTCGTCGCCCCGGGCGACCAGGTGTACGAGGGCATGATCGTCGGCGAGAACTCGCGTGACAACGACCTCGACGTCAACGTCACCAAGGAAAAGAAGCTGACCAACATGCGCGCGTCGACCGCCGACGAGGGCATCAAGCTCACCCCCCCGCGCATCATGAACCTCGAGCAAAGCCTCGAATGGATCCGCGAGGACGAGCTGCTCGAGGTCACCCCGAAGTCGCTGCGCCTCCGCAAGCGCTCACTCGCCGGCCGCCGCCGGTTCTGAGGCGCGGCCGCCGGCCGGCCGCTGTGACGTCGAGCGCGACGGCGAACGTCAGCGGATGCCGAGCTCCTGGAGGAAGCCCAGCGTTGCCCGGCGACATTCCTCTGGCTTCTGGATCTGCAGCATGTGCCCCGTTCCAGGGATGGCCTCGTAGACGTACCCGAAGTCCTCGGCGAGCGCACGGTTGGCGAACGCCGGCCCCGGCGCCCCCGGAGCCTCGGGATCGGCGGCAACGAGCTTCACCGCTCCGCCATACGCGCTGGGCGGCGGCCAGAGGTTGAGCGTCATCGCCTGCAGGTAGATCGACGCCTCGAGCTCGCGGCGGCAGGCGAGCACCCAGCCGTCGCCCGTGTCGTCACGGCGCAGGACGGCGCGGGCCATCAGGTCGTGGGCGCCGGCCACCCAGGAGGCGTGGGCACGCGTCTCGGCGTACTGGCGCGCGAGGTCGGACGGATCTGCAAAGTGGTCGGGCCGGCGCATCGCCCAGTCGGCGAGCCGGTGCTCGAAGACGTCCATGATCTCGTAGGCGCGATGGCCGGAGGGAGGCACGTTCGGCGGGTCGAACAGGATCAACGCCCGCCACGGGAAGCCGAGCTCGACGGCGTGCTTCATCGCAGTGCGAGCGGACATCGAGTGGAACACTCCCACGCTGGGCTTGCGGCTCCAGCCCGCGGTGACCTCCCGGAGGATGCGGTCGAGATCCAGTGTCATCTGAGCATACGTGTGACCATCACGACCGGACGCGGCGGGCGGGTTCTGTCCGTGGTTGCGGAAGTCAAAGGCGACGACCTCGAACCGCTCGCCGAGCGGGCCCCAGAACGGGTAATAGCCGTCGATGGCGAAGCCGTTACCGTGAGAGACGAAGAGGCGCACGCCGGCGTCCAGGCGCCCGTGACGGCGGACGCGGATGACGGCACCGTCACCCATGACGGCGTCGAAGGTCTCGTGCGGAGCGGGAATGCGAATGTCCATGCCGCAGCGCGCAGGCGCGCCGTCGGGCGCCGCGATCAGATCGACCAGCGGAGATAGACGGCGCCGGACGTGAAGCCGGCGCCGAAGGCGGAGAGCACGATGCGGTCGCCGTAGGCGAAGCGCTTCTGCTCGTGCCACTCGGACAGCCCGATCGGGATCGTGCCCGCCACCGTGTTGCCGTAGCGGTCGAGGTTGATCACGACGCGGCCCAGCGGCATGCCGAGCCGCTTGGCGACCGCCTCGATGATGCGGCGGTTCGCCTGGTGCGGCACCATCCACGCCACGTCGTCCAGCGGCAGGTCGGCGCGTTTGAGGAGATCCTCGGTGATCTGCGCCATGCCCGTCACCGCCGCCTTGAACACGGTGGGACCGTCCTGCACCACGAAGTGGCGGCGCGCCGCCACGGATTCCGGGCTCGCGGGATCGAGGCTGCCGCCCGACGGAATGCAGAGCGCGACCTCGCCGGCGCCGTCCATGTGGCAGACGTGGTCCAGCACGCCCACCGATTCGTCCTCCACGGGCTCCACGAGGACCGCCCCCGCGCCGTCGCCGAAGAGAACGGCGGTGGCACGATCGAGGGGATCGACGACGCTCGACATCTTGTCGGCCCCGCAGACGAGGACCAGCCGGGCGGCGCCGGACTCCACGAGCCTGGTCGCCGTGACGAGCGCGTAGATGAAGCCCGAGCAGGCGGCCGAGAGGTCGAAGCCCCAGGCGTTGAGCGCGCCGAGCTTCGTTTGCAAGATCGCCGCCGTGGAGGGGAGCGGGCGGTCCGGCGTCATCGTCGCCACGATGATGCAGTCGACCGCGCCGGGCTCGACGCCGCGCTGCTCGAGGCAGCGCCGGGCGGCGCCCAGGGCGAGGTCGGAGGTGGCGCCCTTCATGGAGAAGCGGCGCTCGGCGATGCCGGTCCGCGAGCGGATCCAGGCATCCGTGGTGTCGAGCCGCTGCTCGAACCACTCGTTGGTGAAGACGTCGGGAGGGACCCAGTGGCCAACGGCTGTGATACCGGCGCGCATCGCCCCCACCCTCTCACAGATGTCATCGAGGTGCTACCTGAATTCGCCGGCGGGGGCTCCCGCGCGGTCGTCGGCGCGGCGCCCGGTTCCTCGGCGGCCGCACCTGGACGAACGAGCGGACGGCGGTCACGTGGTCGATGGACCAGG
>DASUPA010000362.1:0-7926 GCA_036276335.1 Candidatus Methylomirabilota bacterium
CGACCTGCTGGTGATCGAGAGCGGCGGCGACAACCTCGCGGCGACGTTCAGCCCCGAGCTGGTGGACGCGACCATCTACGTCATCGACGTGGCCGAGGGCGAGAAGATCCCGCGCAAGGGCGGGCCGGGGATCCGGCGCTCCGACCTGCTCGTGATCAACAAGATCGACCTGGCCCCGCACGTGGGCGCCGACCTCGCCGTCATGGCGCGCGACGCCGAGCGCCAGCGCGGCGGCCGGCCGTTCGTGTTCACTAACCTAAGAGACGGGCAGGGCGTCGACGCGATCCTCGAGTGGGCGCGCCGCGAGCTCCTGCTGCCCGTCCCGGCGTGACCCCGACCGCGGCGCGCGTCGGGCGTGACGGGCGCCTGACGCTGCGGTTCGAGCGCC
Source organism: Candidatus Methylomirabilota bacterium (assembly GCA_036276335.1). Lineage (GTDB taxonomy): Bacteria > Methylomirabilota > Methylomirabilia > Rokubacteriales > CSP1-6 > AR12. Next base: position 389 of record DASUPA010000362.1, read on the forward strand.
GCGGCTCGCGAACCGTCGTCGCCCGCTGCGGCTACACGCTGCCCCTGCAAGTGCTGGCGCCGCTGGCACTGGACGACCCGGCGGCGGTCGTCTCCGTGCTGAATCCCACGGGTGGCCTGGTCGGCGGGGACACGCTCGCCCTCGACGTCGAGGTCGCGCCCGGGGCGCACGCCTGCCTCACCACGCCGTCGGCGACGAAGGTGTACCGTGCGACATCGTGCCCGGCCCGCCAGGACGTGACGCTGCGGGTGGCTGCGGGGGCACGGCTCGAATGGGTGCCGGACCACACCATCCCGTTCGCCGGCGCGGCGTTCCGGCAGACGCTGACAGCGCACGTGGCCGAGGGCGCCGCACTGGTGCTCGTCGACGCGTTCGCGGCGGGACGCGTCGCCCGCGGCGAGACGTGGGAGTTCGCGCTGCTGGAAAGCGCGCTCGGCATCGACGACGCGCGGGGGCGGCTGCTGCACGACCGCTTCCGGCTGCGCGCGGGCGGGCTACAGGGCCTCGGCGTGACCGAGGGCCGCCCGTACTTCGCCACGGTGGCCGTCGTGGCCGACGCCGGCGTCGAGCGATTCGCCGCGCGCGTGCGCGAGGTGGCGGCCGCCGGGGCGACGGTCGGTGTCGGGCTGCTGCCACGCCGCGGGGCGGTCGTCCGCTGCCTGGCCTCCGACGCGCCGGCGCTGGTGAGCGCGATCAGCCGGGTGTGGAATGCCGCGCGGGGCGAGGTGCTTGCCCTGCCACCCGTCGACTTGCGTAAGAGCTAGACGGCTGGCGGAGCCGCCGGCTGGCGCGCCGCCGGCGCCAGGCGAACGCGACGTAGTCGGTGAGTCCCTTGCGACCGTAGTGCTTCCCGTGCTGGTCGGTGGGCGGCTGGAGCTTCACCGGGAGGCCGTCGCGCAGCCGCTCGACCAGCTCGACGGCGAGGTCGACGCCGACCGCGAAGGCCGAGATCCACGCCTGGAGGTCGCTGTCGCGCGGGCCGCACGGGACGCAGGCGACGGCGATGAGCCGCCCGGTGTCGACGCCCGCGTCGATGACGTGCAGGCTGGCCCCGACGCGCGCGAAGTCGCCGGCGTGCAGGGCCCAGAACGTGGAGTCGTGTCCACGATACTCCGGGAGCACGCCGCAGTGGAGGTTGACGGCCAGCGGCGCCAGGCCGAAGGTGTCAGGCTTCAGGATGCCGGTGCCGTGGACGATCAGGAGATCGGGCGCGAGGGCGCGGATCGCCGCGTGCGCGTCCGGCGCGTTCAGTGTCGGGAACCAGCCGCGCGGCACCGCCGCCGCGGGAGAATGGGCGGCCGGCGGCGGAGCGATCGCGGCGATGCAGCGCCGCAGCTCGGCGGTGCGGAACAGTCGCTGGTAGAGGTGGTAGGCGACGACGTCGAGCGCCCGGACGACCCCCGACCGCTTCACGAGCCGCCGCGCCTCGCGCTTCAGGCCGGGCCAGCCCGAGGGGGGGGTCTCGTGCATGACACCCACGAGGCAGCCGGTGGCGGCGATGCGCTGCTCGAGGACGTCGGCGAGCGGGTACGGCTTCGTGAGCAGGACCACGCGTACCGGCATACGGCTCCTGGAGGGCTGCAAACGGTGCGCCGGAGACCGCCAGTCGGCATTTTTTTGCAGAGCCGCTGGCATGACCATCTCGTTTCCGCTACACTCCACGCGTCGTCATGTTCAACCTCATCCCGAAGGAAGTCCGCTTCTACGACTACTTCGAGCAGCAGTCCAGTCACGTGCTCAAGGCCTCCGCGCTCCTCCACGAGCTGGTCCACAATTTCCCCGACGCGCGGGCGAAGATGCACGCGATTAAAGAAGTTGAGCATCAGGGTGACGCGGTGACCCACGAGATCGTCCGCCGGCTCAACACCACGTTCATCACCCCGATCGACCGCGAGGACATTCACGCCCTCGCCACGCGCCTGGACGACGTGCTGGACTACATCGAGGCCGCCTCGGAGCGGCTCGTGGTCTACCGCATCAAGGAGCCGACGTCGGCCTGCCGCGCGATGGCGGACGTCATTGTCAAGACATCGGAGGCGATGGACCGCGCGATCCGCTGTCTTCGCCACATGGACCCGCGCTTCCACGAGCACGCCGTCGAGGTGAACCGCCTCGAGAACAGCGCCGACAACCTCCTGCGCGACAGCCTGGCCGCCCTCTTCGAGGAGCAGTCGGATCCCATCGAAGTCATCAAGTGGAAAGAAATTTACGAGACGATGGAGATCGTGACCGACCGCTGCGAGGACGTGGCCAACGTGATCGAGGGAATCATCCTGAAAATGGCCTGATGGAGGCCACCCTCCTGCTGGTCCTCGGGCTGGTGCTGGCCGCGGAGTTCGTCAATGGCTGGACCGATGCCCCGAACTCCATCGCGACCGTCGTCTCCACCCGCGTGCTGTCGCCGCTGCAGGCGCTCGTCATGGCGTCCGTGCTCAACGCGCTGGGCGCGATGTCCGGCACGGCGGTTGCCGCGACCATCGGGACAGGCATCATCGACCCCAAGGCGGTGGACATCACGACCGTCGGGGCGGCGATGGTGGCCATCGTCGTGTGGTCGACGCTGGCGTGGCTGTGGGGCCTGCCGACGAGCGAGAGCCATGCGCTCGTGGCCGGGCTCTCGGGCGCCGCGCTGGCCACGGCCGGCGTCGGGTCCCTCGTGTGGGACGGCTGGCAGAAGGTCCTGATCGGGCTGGTCTTCTCCTCGTTTCTCGGCTTCATCGGCGGCCTCGGCCTGACGATCGGGATCTACTGGACCTTCCGCTCCTGGCGTCCGGGCGCCGTGACGCGCGTCTTCGGACGGCTGCAGGTGCTCTCCGCCTGCTTCATGGCGTTCAGTCACGGCTCGAACGACGGGCAGAAGTTCATCGGCGCGTTCACGCTCACGCTGGTGCTCGGCGGCGTGCTGCCCGTCTTCGCGGTGCCGCTGTGGGTCATCCTCCTCTGCGCGGTCACCATGGGCGTGGGGACCGCGATCGGCGGCTGGCGGATCGTGAAGACGATGGGGCTCCGCATGACGAAGCTGGACCCGGTTCACGGCTTCGCGGCCGAGACGGCCGCCGCCACCGCCATCGAGGTCGCCTCGCGGCTCGGCATTCCCGTCAGCACCACGCACACGATCAGCACCGCGATCATGGGCGTCGGCAGCACCCGCCGGCTGTCCGCCGTGCGCTGGGGCGTCGGGCGCGAGATCGTGACGGCCTGGATCCTGACGTTCCCGGTGTGCGGGCTGCTCGCCTGGCTGGCCGCGAAGGCGCTGCAACTGGCGTTCTGATGGCGCAGGAGGTCCTCGTCGTCGAGGACGAGCCCGACATCCGGGCCCTCATCGTGCACCACCTCGAGCGCGACGGCTTTCGCTGCCGGACGGCCGGCAGCGGGAGCGAGGCGCTGGCCGCCGTGCGGACGGCGGCGCCGGACCTCGTCCTGCTCGACGTCATGCTGCCGGGCATCGACGGTCTCGAGGTCTGCCGGCGGCTGCGCGCGGACGCCGCAGCGGCGACGGTGCCGATCATCATGCTCACGGCGAAGGCCGACGAGGTCGACCGCGTGGTCGGGCTGGAGCTCGGCGCCGACGACTACGTGTCCAAGCCCTTCTCTCCGAAGGAGCTCGTCGCGCGCGTCCGCGCGGTGCTGCGCCGCGCGCGCCCGGCCGAGGGCGGCCGCCCGCTGGCGGTCGGCGGCGTCACGCTGGACGTCGCGCGTCACCAGGTCGCCGTCGGCGGCGCGCCGGTGGCGCTGACGCCCAAGGAGTTCGAGCTGCTGCACGCGCTGATGGAGTCGGCGGGCCGGGTGCTCTCGCGCGAGCACCTGCTGAACCGCGTGTGGGGCTACGCGCGCGCCGACGCCATCGAGTCGCGGACGGTGGACGTCCACGTGCGGCGGCTGCGCGCCAAGCTGGGGGACGCGGGCGCGCGGATCACCACCGTCAAGACCATCGGCTACCGCTTCGAGGCGGACTGAGCGCGACGCGCGTATGCTGAGAACATGAGACATCGACTCGCCGGCTGTCTGCTCGCAGGCGCGATGCTGGTCCAGCTCGGTCCCACCACCACCGGCCGCGCCGCGGACCAGATCAAGTCCTCGTCGATGCGCGGCGTCCCGGTGCCGCCGGCGCCGACCGTGCGGCGGCCCGACCGCGTGTGGGTCCCCGACCGCTACGTCGCGATTCCGGGGCACCCCACCGGCGTCCACGTGCCGGGCCACTGGGTGCAGACCACGCCGCAGGGCAACGTCATCGTGCCGCCGCGCACGGGCACGGTGCCCGGGACGGGCGAGGTCAAGACGATTCCGCGCGAATCTCCCTAGGGCATCCCGGCGTCTCCCGGGGTCCTCGGCGTCGCGTCCGCGGCCGCACGCAATCGGACCCGCGCAACCGCGGAGCGGGACCGCGAGTATGATGGCGGCCATGCCGGGAGGGCTGCTGCTGGCGCTCCGTCGCCGCATCGCCGTCAAGCTGACGCTCACGCTCGTCGGCTTCGTGGCGGTGGCGGTGGCCGCCGCCGGCATCTACCTCGATCAGGCGCTCGAGTCGTTCGCCGTCGAGGGGCTCGAGACGCGGCTGGTGAGCGCCGCCGGGCTCCTCCACGAGGAGGCCGAGGCGCTGCTCGCGCGGCCCGCGGACCCCGCGGCCGCCCGCGCCTTCGCGCTCCGCGCGGCCGCGCCCACCGCGGCGCGCGTGACGCTCATCGCGCTCGACGGCCGCGTGCTCGGCGACTCGGAGGTCGACGTCGAGGATCTGGGGCGCCTCGAGAACCACCGCGACCGGCCCGAGGTGCGTGCGGCGCTCGCCGGCGGCACCGGGCGCGACCTGAGAACCAGCGCCTCCGTCGACGCGCCCCTCATCTACGTGGCCGTGCCCGTGCGCGACGGCGGCCGCATCGTCGGGGTGCTGCGGCTGGCGCTGCCGCTGTCGCTGGTGAGCTCGTCGTATGGCCAGCTCCGGCGCGTGATGCTGGCGGGCGGCCTGGTCGCCCTCGCCGTCGCCTTCGGCATCGGCGTGTTCGTGGCCGGGCGGGTGACGCGGCCGGTGGTCGAGATGCAGCGGATCGCCCGCGCCATGAGCGAGGGACGCTTCGACGTGCGGGCGCCCGTGCGCTCCGTGGACGAGATCGGCGGGCTGGGACGCGCGCTCAACGTCATGCTGGCGCGGCTGCGGGAGAAGATCGGCGACCTCGAGGAGGAGCGGGCGAAGGCGCGCGCCATTCTGGACGGCATGGTGGAAGGGGTCATCGCCGTCGACGGCCACGAAGCGATCGTGCTCATGAACGAGCGCGCGCGCGCGATGTTCGGCGTGAACGCCGGCCGCGGGGAGGGCAAGCCGTTTCTCGAGGTGATCCGCAACGCGGAGCTGCACGAGATCTTCCGCCAGAGCCGCGTGCCGGACGCCGAGCCGCCGCTGGTCCGCGAGCTGCGGCTGCGCCATCCGGCGCCGCGCATCGTGCAGATCAGCGCGGTCCCGCTGCGCCTGGCCGGCGCCGAGCCGGGCGTCGTCATGGTCGCCCACGACCTGACGGCCCTGCGGCGCCTCGAGAAGGTCCGCACGGAATTCGTCGCCAACGTCTCCCACGAGCTGCGAACGCCGCTGACGGCCATCCAGGGCTACCTCGAGACGCTGCTCGGCGGCGCGCTGGAGGAGCCGGAGCACGCGCGCCGGTTCCTGGAGATCGCGTTCCGTCATACCGAGCGGCTCGGTCGGCTGCTCAACGACCTGACCGACCTGTCGAACATCGAGCTCGGCAAGGTGACGCTCCGCCTGGGGCCCGTGCAGGTCGCCGACGTGATCGGCTCCGTGCTCGGCATCATCCGCCCCCGCGCCGACGCGGGGCGGGTCGGGCTCATCGCGGACGTGCAGCCGGGCGATCTGACGGTGAACGCCGACCACGACCGCCTCGCGCAGATCCTCATCAACCTCGTGGACAACGCCGCGAAGTACACGCCAGAGAACGGCTGGGTCACCGTGGCCGCCCGCCCGCTCGACCGCGGGCGCGCCGAGGTGCGCGTGCGTGACACGGGCGTCGGCATTCCACGCGCCGACCTGCCGCGCATCACCGAGCGCTTCTACCGCGTCGACAAGGCGCGCTCGCGCGAGCTCGGCGGCACCGGGCTGGGCCTGGCCATCGTCAAGCACCTCGTGCTCGCCCACGGCGGCGAGCTCGCCATCGAGAGCGAAGAGGGGGAGGGGACGACGGTGCGGTTCACGCTGCCGATGATGGCGGCCGGACAGCTCCCGCTGCCGATGACGTCCTGAATGACATGGGGGCTCCGGGCGCCCCCAAGCCCCCGCACACTCGGGACGCCCCGGCGGAGCCGTGGCGCCCCTCGGTTCCGCGTTGCGCAGGGGGCTCCGGGCGCCGCCGCTACGCCGAGGTCTTCGAGCGGATAGGCGCGCTGAGCGTCAGGGCCGGGCCGCGCGGTCGGCGATCACCAGGCATCGCGGATGGCGCTGGAGGACGGAGGCGGGGACGTCCGGCGTCACGGGACCGTCGAGCACGCGGGCCAGCGGCCGGCGCTTGACGTCGCCGTTCGCGAGCAGGATGACCTCGCGCGCCTCGAGAATGGTCGCGAGCCCGAGGGTGACCGCGCGGTCGCACACGGGGCCCTGGATGACGTCGTCCGTGAGGATGTAGCGCACCGTCTCGTCGCACAGGCGCACCTCACGCGTGCGCGTGTCGAGGGCCGTGCCGGGCTCGTTGGCGGCGAGGTGGCCGTTCGGGCCGAGCCCGAGCATCACGACGTCGAGGCCCCGTGCCTCCGCGATGGCCGCCTCGTATCGCGCGCACATGGCGGCGAGGTCCGGCGCGTCGACGGCGAACGGGTGGCACCGCGAGCGAGCGACACCGGCCCAGGCCAGGAGCTCCGCGCGCACCTGGCGCCAGAAGTACCCGTCGGCGGGCGCGGGAGGACAGAGCTCGTCGACGGAGAAGACCCGCATCCGGGAGTAGTCGACGGGTTCCGTCTCCTGGAGCGCGGCGAGCCGCGCGTACATCCGCCGGGGCGTCCGCCCCGCCGGAACCGCCATCGCCAGCTCCGGCCGGGCGCGGACGCGGGCCCGGAAGAGCCCGGCCGCCACGTCGGCCAGCTCGCCCGCGTCCTGCACGACGAGGACCTCCATGCGGCCGAGTGTAACGGGCCGCCTCGCTCAGCCGGGAATCGTGACGGTGCTCCGCAGCGCGGGCGGCTGCTGCGCGCCCGCCGGGGCTAGCGATCGTCGAGCAGGCGCTCGACGATCACGCAGTCGCGCCAGCGGCCGTCGAGCTGCGCGTGGCGCCGGTAGACGCCGACCACGCGGAAGCCGCAGCGCTCGTGCAGCGCGATGCTGGCGGCGTTCTCGGAGAAGATGCGGGAGAGGAGCTTCCAGAAGCCGCGCGCGGCGTAGGCCTCGCACAGCGCCTCGAGCGTGACGCGGCCGGCACCGGCGCCGCGCGCGGCCCGCGCGACGTAGACGGAGTGCTCGGCGACGCCCGCGTACGCCGGCCGGTCGCGATATGCTCCGGCGCCCGCCCAGGCGATCACCCGGGCGTCCCGCTCGAGGACCACGGTGG